>NZ_CP042333.1 GCF_008253865.1 Bosea sp. F3-2 | reverse complement strand
ATTTGCTCAATCCTTGATTTAATCCTTAGCGGGAGATCCGGGAGCCTGTGATGCATCGAGACGTGTCAGCCGTGCTGGAGCGCGTGCGCTCGCTCGAAACGGACGACATCTACGAGGCCGATCGGCGCGCCTTGTTCCATGCCTACATTGCTTGTCTGAGCCTTCCTGATCTTTGCTTGGCCATTGCGCAGACCCTCGATGCATCGGTTCGTGTGCGGTTGGCGATGCGGAGGCGTCTGCTGCGCCTTCTTGGCCCCGGGCTCGATGACTATTCACCTGTGGTTGGTCTGGTTGAAGGGACTGCAGGGAGCTCGGACAGAGACCTCAACCTGAGGCGGGCTGCCGACGCGCTCCATAGCGCGGTGTTCCAGTACCTCCCTATCAACGCGCAGCAGATGTTGCTGGAGCGCTGGATCCATCGTGGCGGCCGAGGCGCCATGGCCCGCTGGCTCAAGGCGGTGAAGGAGATAGAGAGCCTTTTCGATGCCACGACCGCGTTGGGATATTGGCGCGATACCAGTGATTTTCGGGCCGCCAAGGCGCTTGCATACCAGGCCGAGCCGGAATTCCTTCGCGCTGTCATGCCCGAATTGGCTGCTGCATGTGAGGAGGGCTGGATCATCGGGAGGGCGATATCCCGCTGCGGAGGAACGACCACCGAGGTCTGGGACGCGGTCCGTCAAAGTCATCCGGCGACGTATTTGTATCTGTGCGCCAAACTCGCCAGGCCGGTTGGCGATGCGGAAGCGTTGGAGCTCGTCCATCGTTGCGGCTCCGGAGTGATCCACGGCGATCGCGGATTGGCGATTTGGTCCATTGGGCAAATGGGTAAGGCGGACGTCTTGGATCGTATTGTCGATGGCTACGAAGTTCTGCATCGGCGTGACACCGAGCACTGGCGCCGGTTGGTTGGACAATAAAGCGGGCATGTTCGGTGGCTGAGGGCAAGAACATCTATCAACTGAACCGCGAGATTGTCGTGCGGGTGTCTATCGTTAGCGAGCATGGTGCTGGCGGGTGCGGCGCTAATGGGGATTGTCGGAAGCGATTTCGACGAGCCGATCTATCGGTTCCGGCCTCAGTTTGCCGAAGATGAAACTGTCCATCAGTTGCTGAGTTCGGCCATCAGCCATCGCCCGCAGTTGGAGCATATGACCGAGCATCGGCTTGCTATGGCTGAGACTGGGTTTCAACCCCATATTTTTGAATGCGGTATCCTGCAGCCCGATGCGGACAAGTTCGACAGAGGGCCTCTGACGTTCCACGATGCTGTCACAAGATCATCCATGCCCGAGGGATCTTTGAACGTCATTATGAAAGATGCACGCCCTGCCCGCGCCTCCCCCTAGGTCGATTGCCGATTCTTCATATTGGTGAGCGTCCAACGGTGGATCAGATGCGAAACCCCTGCCCTTCCTACGCGTTCGCTCGGTTCTTTTGCGCCAGCTTTCCTTCGGCCGATCCCCTGCCATCAAGGATCGCGATTCGGCATTCTTTGAATTGCCATGCTCGCCATCGAGCCTCCATAGGCACGTTGGGAGGAAATTCGACTGCCAAGCAACAGAGTAAATTTCGGCCGGAAACAAGGTTAGCGGCAGAACTAAGGCTCAGAAAAATATAGCGAAAAGTCGGTTACGGTTGCGGGATTGGCGAAAGCGTTAACGATCTGTTAACCACTAAATCCTTGTCACATCCTCCGACTCGGGACAATCCTCCAACTACGAAAATAATCCGTAGTTGGAGCGTCCCGCGTAGTTATGGCGAAAGCGCGTAACACCATCCCCTCTGAGCAGGTATCCAGCCTCGCGGTGGCAGATGTCATCGCAGGCGATGGTGCCGCTTTGTCGGCTGAGCTGCACGCGATGCGCGAAGCTCTCTTTCCGCCGGTTTCGCAGAAGACATTGAGATCCTTTTCCTCGGTAGAGGCAGCCAAGCTTATCGGTATTGCGGACGCCTATCTTCGGCAGGTGTCGCTGCAAGGCAAAGGGCCTCAACCCGCTATGACGTCTGGCGGGAGGCGATCATACACGCTTGACCAGATAAACGAATTACGAGCGGTCCTCGAAGAAGGCTCAAAGAACAAGCGCTACGTCCCTCACCGGCGCGACAGCGAACATTGCCAGGTGCTGGCGGTCGTTAATTTCAAAGGCGGCTCTGGCAAGACGACAACCGCGTCGCACCTGGCGCAGTATCTTGCCTTGCATGGGTATCGGGTGCTGGCGATCGATCTGGACCCCCAGGCCTCCCTCACCGCCCTCCACGGCTATCAGCCTGAGTACGACATTCAGGCTAACGAGACGATGTACGCCGCTGTCCGCTATGACGACGAGCGTCGCCCTCTCCGTGACATTATTCGCAAAACGTATTTTCCCGGCCTCGATCTGGTGCCAGGCAATCTGGAGCTGATGGAATTCGAGCATGACACGCCTCGTGCCTTGGCCGAACGCTCGACTGAGCCCTTCTTCGGTAGGGTCGCTACGGCGCTAGGTTCGGTTGCAGCTGATTATGATGTGATGATTGTCGACTGCCCTCCCCAGCTCGGCTTCCTTACGCTCGGCGCATTGTGCGCGGCGACGTCATTGCTGATCACTGTCCACCCGCAGATGCTTGACGTGATGTCGATGTGTCAGTTCCTGCTGATGGCTTCAGATATGCTGAAGGTTGTCCAGAACTCCGGCGGCTCTCTCGATTACGACTTCATACGGTATGTGGTCACTCGGTTCGAGCCCGCGGACGCACCGCAGACACAGATGGTGGCGTTCATGCGGTCTCTATTTCGAGACCGTGTTCTGAATAGCACCATGGTGAAGTCCACGGCGATTTCGGACGCGGGTCTTTCGAAGCAAACATTATATGAGGTCGGGCGCGAGAATTTTTCGAAGCAAACATACGATCGCGCTGTGGAATCTCTGGATGCCGTCAATGGAGAAATTGAGAGGCTGATTGGGAGCGCTTGGGGGCGGGCGGCATGAGCGCATGCGTTGATTCTTTTGGTGCCGCTGCGGCAGTTGACATCTGTCAACTCGGCCGTCCTTCGTGGCAGTTGACAGCTGTCAACTCACCCGTGGTGGGCCTCAGTGAGGCACTGCGATGAGCCGAAAGGATACCATCAGGGGAATTCTGACACGCCGCGCAGACGAGCCTGCGCAAGCCGCCCCCTTGGACGCTGCACCCAAGCCGAATGTGTCGGCCCCGCCACATGTTCGAGCGGGAGCCGTCGGTGCCATGGGTCGATCGCTGGAGAGCATCGCGTCCGCAGCTGAACGTGCGAAAGAGCTCATTGCGTCCGGGACGTCGGTCATTGAGATACCGGCAGACAAACTCGCCAGCTCGTTTGCTCAGGATCGTTTGGATGACGAGGCGATCGAGCAGACTTCACTTTACGTGGCAATCAAAGAGGCGGGGCAGAAGAGTCCTATTTTGGTTCGCCCGGACCCCAATCGCGCTGAGCACTTTCAGATCGCGTATGGGCACCGGAGGGCAAAGATCCTTGGCCTTCTTGGGCGACCGATCCGTGCGGTTGTTCAAAACTTGACTGATGAAGAACTCGTTGTCGTTCAGGGACAAGAGAACTCCGCGCGTAAGGACCTGAGCTTCATCGAGCGCGGGCTCTTTGCGCAGACCCTCGAGGAACGCGGCTTTGACCGCGCCATCATTATGTCGGCCATCGGCGTCGATAAGACCGTGCTCTCCCGATTGCTGGCGCTGACGAAGTCGATCACACGTGACCTCATCATCGCAATTGGTCCTGCACCACGCACCGGTCGCCCTAGGTGGATGGCATTCGAGGAGCGATTGTCGGCTCTGTCCGACCGGACACTCATTGATGCTGTACTGAATAGCCCGGACTTCAAGCAGGCAGAAAGTGATCAGCGCTTCGCGATGCTGTTCGATGCGATGGCGGCGAAACGCCCTGGTAAAGCGGAAGAGGTCGTATTGGAAAAGGGGACGGGCGAGCGAATCGCAACCGTCGAGCGATCTAAGAGAACGCTTTCGGTTGTAGTTGACGTATCCCGCTCAGCTGCATTCGGGGAGTTCGTCGCGTCGCAACTCCCGGAACTTTATCGCCAGTTTCAAGCGAAGGGAGGGCATTGACGAAATAGGATCGCTAACGAGGCCGCAAAAGAAAAAGGCCCCCAGAACGAAATCCGGAAGCCCTTCTCCACTGTGGTAGGTTGAGAATCCCACTTCCGCGAATCGCTGTCAAGAGTCACCTCGAACGCAGTGTCGTTTCGGGCGAGCCGCATTCTTTTGCCTAACAACAGGTAAAGGAACATGGTTTCGCACATCTCTACGACGCCTTTCGGGCGGCGAACGCTGACGCTTGCCCATGTGGCAAATCAGGCCCTCGCGAAGGAACGGACGCCCGAGAAGGCGGTCCACAAATGGAATCTGTTTCGGGATATCTGCACGGCTAAGGCTCAGCTGGGCGTGAACGAGCGCGCCCTGGCGGTGCTCGACGCCTTGTTGACCTTCCATCCAGAGACAGTGCTGACGGGCGAGCAGCTCGTCGTCTTCCCCTCGAACCAGCAGCTTGCGCTCCGGGCGCACGGCATGTCGCCGGCGACGCTGCGGCGCCATCTCTCAGTACTCGTCGATTCCGGGCTCATCGTTCGCCGCGATAGCCCCAACGGGAAGCGCTATGCCCGGAAGGGCAGGGGAGGGGATATTGAGCTCGCGTTTGGCTTCGATCTCTCGCCATTGGTCGTCCGATCTGCAGAGATCGAGAACGCGGCCGAAAGCGTTCGGATCGAGGAGAGGGCGCTCAAACTTGTTCGGGAGCGGATTACGATTTGCCGACGCGACATCGCGAAGATGATTGCCACGGCGATTGAGGAGAATGTCTCCGCACACCAGGCTGAGCAGGGGCCGTCAACCTGGCAGGAGATCCACGCCCTCTATCGAGGGATCGTCGACCGGATTCCGCGCACGGCACCAAGAGAGATCCTAGAGCCGATCGCCGACGAATTGTCGATGCTGGCCGATGAGATTCTCAACCTGCTGGAACTTCATACAAAAACTCAGAATCTAAGCGGCAATGAGTCTCATTCTGAGCGCCACAAACAGAATTCAAATCCAGATCTTCCTACTGATCTTGAACCTCGCTTTCCAGAAAGCAGGGTCGTCAAGGTCGAGAGCGATCCTGAACCGGTGAGGAAGCCGGAACGGCCCTTCCCGTTGGGAATGGTGCTCGATGCCTGTCCGGATATCATCGACTATGCCCGCGGCGGAATTTCCAGCTGGCGAGACTTCCTGGCGACGGCGTCGATGGTGCGATCGATGCTCGGAATTAGTCCGAGCGCCTGGCTCGATGCGCAGAATGCGATGGGCGAAACGGAAGCTTCGATTGTCGTTGCTGCCATCCTGCAGCGTGGTGATGCGATTTCAAGCGCCGGCGGATATCTGCGCGGCCTGACGCGGAAAGCTGAAGCCAACGAGTTCTCGATCGGCCCGATGCTGATGGCGCTGATCGGAAGCCGCCGGCGTGAGCCCAAGCGAGCGTAGGGCCATGAGGAAGCGAGGTACGCTGTTGTAGACACTTCCAAAACGGGTCGGAGTCAGCGCGGCGTCGGTCTGGTATCACTCCGCAGGCTAGGGCGCGCCGATTCGAAAATGGCGTTAGCGCTCTGCATCTTCGATTGTTCAAAGGAATAAACGTGTTTCAGATCAAGGCCACGATCCGGGGTAGCACGGTCAAGGAAGCGGCGGCTTCTGCCACTGACGCGCTTCGGCGATACCGGGATATGCAAACGCGTCCAGGCGTGACGGCTTGCTCGGTGATGAAGGGCGGCGTGCTCGTGGGCCAGGCGGAGCTCGTGAGCGCGGCGAAGGTCGAGGATTTGGTTGCGAGGTCTGGGATCTGAGTTAGCGATAGAGGCACAGTCCTGCACATCTCGCACTGCTAGACAGCGGACGGCTCATCAACGCTGTGAATCGTGAGCAACTGATCGATTCATCCTTTGCGTTGGACCGGTACCAGCCATGAGCGCGAAATGCGCCCATGGAAAACGCCTCCGCAAAAGATGCGCCGCGCTTGCAGATGCTGGTGTTGGACCGGTCCGATCCAGCGCAGAATATGGCTCGATTCTATGTGCTTGCGATTGAGCCAACACTTTTTGGCGATACGGCTTTGGTTCGGGAGTGGGGCCGTCGTGGCCAGCGAGGACGCAAGCGTTTGGACCTTTATGCCAACGCTGAGTTGGCAAAAGAGGCCTTGGACGATTGGCTGCAAAAGAAAGTCCGGCGAGGTTATCGGCGACGCGTTCTCGGCGCGAGTTTGCCCCCTCCCCTATCTGGGCCGGCTAGGGGGTAGGGGAGGGGGCCGATCCTCTAGCGTGGCTGACCAGTCACAGGAGACCGAAGTTTAGCAGGTAGGAGAGGTTCCCGATTGAGGTCAAGGTGAGTCCGAAGCTGGCTGTGAGGGAGGCGAAGTCATGCGTACGCCGGAAAGCTCAGAAGCCTCAATGGCTCGGATCAATGGCATCCTTATTCGGAGCGCCATCGTCGTGGCGATCGCCGCGGGTGTCGCATTGCCGATTCTCCGCTAGGCGCGGTGGGCTACGAGTGCGAACTCAACCGCCGAAAAAATCCACCTCGTAGGAAGACCGCTTAATGCCCTCTGTGGAAGTCGCAGGGGGTATTGAGGCAAGGTGTCAAACGCCGCCTGTGGTCATTTATGGGGTTTGGGTGGTTTGTGACCTGACAGCGGATCGGTCTAGCCTATAGACCGGCGGCCTTGGTGAGATTGACCCGGAAGCGATCGCGGCGTCGTTGATAGCGTCGCGTCATCTCGGCAGAGGCGTGCCCGAGGTGCTTCTGGACATAGCGCTCATCGACCTCCGCCGAGGAGGCGAGGCCGGCTCGCAAGGAATGCCCGGCGAACCGGCGCTCGCGTTCTCCTTCAGGCAGATCGCCGCGGATGCCGGCGGCCATGGCGCATTGCTTGACGAGCCGGGCGACATGTTGGTCCGTCAACCGATCGGGGCCGGCCTCCTTGCCCTGACCGGTCACGCGTCGAAACAGCGGGCCATGATCGATCCGCCCCAAGCTGAGCCAGATCTGCAGGGCGATGACCGGGCAGGTCAGATCGGCCGAGCCACGGCCGATCTCGATCTCGCGCCAGCCGGTCTTGCCGCGCAGGTTAACGAGCATGCCATCCTCGAGGATCTCGACCCAGCCGCGACCATCGCGCGTCTGATCCTTGCCGACGTCGAGGGAGACGATTTCGGAGCGACGCAAGCCCCCGGCAAAGCCGAGCAAAAGGATAGCGCGATCGCGCAGCCCGCGAAGCGTGCCGCGGTCCAGGGTTTCCAGCATGACGACCAGGTCCTCGCCGAGCACGGCCTCCTTCTGGACCGGGGGGCGACCATGGCTGTTGCGGATGCCGGCGAGGACCGTTGCGATGTGCCGGTCCTTGCGATCGAGCGGCGTGCCGCGCTGGGCATAGGCCCAGTTTAGCGCGGAAAGCCGGCGCTCGATCGTCGCCACCGAATTGGGCTTTCGATCGCCGGCCGCCGCGCCGGAGGCGCAGGCCGTGATGTAGAGGCCGACGACTTGCGGATCGGGCCGAAAATCCTCGAGGCCCTGACGTCGGCACCAGCTTGCGAAATGCCGCCAATCCGCGGCATAGGCGCGGCGGGTGTTGGCCGAGCTAGCGGCCTCGGCGTAGTCGCGCGCCCGGGCTGCGAGCCCTTCGAGATGACTGGACAGCGGCGTCGGCTGCTCGTCCGTCTGCGGCAGCAGTGGGGCCGGGGAGGCGGCTTCGTCTGACCGTGGATTGTCCGACACCGGCGGCCTCCTGAAATGCAGCTAATTTCGGCGGGCGGAGCTCGGCGGGAGGCCGTTGGAGGGCTTCTGGACGGCCAAATCGCGCCTCTCTTATATAAAGTGAAAATGACCGATAATGCAATCTTATCAGTCATTATCGTTCTCCGACGGAGCGTGCGCTTTAGACGGGTTTCAATAGCCATAAGCGCAACCTCCTATTATCATCCTCGGCGATGGAGATGCCCGATTTGCCCCGTGCCGCCGCCTTCGTCCCGCAGGTTGTCCCGGCCTGGGCCGCCCCGCGCGGCAGCGTGACGAGCGATGTCGAAGCCGCCTTCATGGCCGGTTCGGCGTTGAATTCCTTGGATAATCTCGTGCGCGCCGCGCCATCCTGGGCTGGCGCCTGGCGTCAACGGCTGGCGCTCCAATGCGCGGCCAGTGCCGTCGGTCTGGCCGGGCGGACCGAGAGCGAAGCGCAATTGCGCGACGCCTGGCATTGGCGCGCTGCCGGCACCGATCCCGGCCCCGCCGGCAATCTGCTTGCGGCGTGGCGGCGGCTCGCCGGTCGCTCGCCCAGTGTCGATGCGGAGGCACTGCGCTCGATTGTCGGCTTACTCGGCCTGCGTTGGAGCGACGCGTTCGAGACGCTGCCCAGTTGTCTCGGCGAACTGGTCCGCTCCGGTCGGCCGGCGCCGTGGGTCGCCGCAGCGCTCGCGGGCGAGGTTTGCCGGGTGCGACCGGAGGCCGAGCTCCTCGCCTGGTGGCTTGCTGACCTGGCCATCGCTGCCCGCATGCGCTGGCCATTCGGCGTCCCGCTTCTGGTCACACAGGCGCGAAGCTTCGCCTTTCGCGGTGCAGGTTCGCGAGAGCGCGTCCGCTCCGGAGGGGAGGGGTTCGACCGCGGGATCTGCGTCGCGCTCGCCCTGGCCGCGACTGAGGCGTGCCGGCTGGCGCACGACATCGCACCGCGCGCTGGGCACCTGATCGCAGTAACACCGAAGCTCCGGGCCAAGGGGGCAGGGGAGGTCATCCAGCTGTTGCTCGATGACGACGCGGTGCCTGGCACGCTGCAGACCGCGAAGCTGACACGTTGGGGCTCGCGCCGGCTGTTCGATCGGCTGAGCCACCTCAATGCCATCCGCGAACTGTCCGGACGCGCCAGCTTCCGGCTCTATGGGCTGTGACGCGATGGCCAGGCGCATTCAGACCGAAGAGCTGTTTGACGCGGAGCTCGCCGACATGCCGCCGGAGCTGCGCTGGCGCGAATGGATGGGGCGTGTCGAAGCCGTCATCTTCGCTTCACCCGAACCGGTCGGGCGCGAGGTCCTTGCGCGCGTCGTCGGCCGCGCCTGCAGCATCGATCTCCTGATCGACGACATCCGCGAAGAGCTGCGCGGGCGGCCGTATGAGCTCGTCTCTGTCGCCGGCGGCTGGCAACACCGGACGAAGAAGGGATTCGCTGTCGCGATCCGAACGGCGACCGGGCTTGGCGCAGCCGATAGCAAAGCGTTGTCGCAAGCGGAGAGCCTGGTGCTGCTGTGCGTGGGGTATTTCCAGCCGATCACCCGCGCCGAACTCAGCACGGTTTTTGGCAAGGAGGTCAGCCGCGACATGATCGGCCATCTGAGGAAGCTCGGCTTCATTGCCGCCGGACCGCGCTCGCCGCAGCCGGGCGCGCCCTACACCTATGTGACCACGCCCGCCTTCCTGTCGCAGTTCGGCTTCGAGACGCTGCGCGACCTTCCGGATTTCGAGCGCCTCGAGGATGCCGGCCTGCTCAGCAAGGATCGATTGCTTGCAGGGGAGTTTCCGGTGTCGGCATTTGAACCGGAAACGGAGACGTCGCCGTCCGAAGATGACGACGCCTTTTAGGTCCTCGCCCCTGATCGGCAGCTATTGCGCTTGAAGCTGCTCAGCCGAAGTGCGCCCGGAGCGTCGATCCTGGGCGAGCTCGTAAGAAATCTTCTGACCATCTCGCAACTCGCGCAGGCCGGCTCGCTCGACGGCGCTGATATGGACGAAGACATCCTGGCCGCCATCATCCGGCTGGATAAAGCCAAATCCCTTCGTCGCGTTGAACCACTTCACGGTACCGGTCGCCATCGTCGCATCTCCTGGAAAACGGGGGCATCATTTCCGGTGACTGTCGAGTTGGCAACCTGCAGCGTGGAAGGGCGCTTCGTCGGGCCCTTATCAGCAACCACCAACGGGCAAAGCTGGCCCATTCCTGACACCCGAAAGGTCGGCTTTCGGGCGATCAAATTTGATCATCGGCATCGCGGCAAAAGCTGGCCCAAGATGAACGGCATAGACCTCTGCTTCGGACAGAGCGCAGGCTTGCCACGTAGCTCTGCGATCAGAAGAACGGCCGTTGTTGACGTAGCCCAGATATCGAAACGCGATTAGAAGCTTTCCAACGGCCTGTCGAGATCGAGTCCTGTCTGTTCAAACCCGCGCTTGAAGTCGGCGATGTGGCGATGCATCCAGGCTGCCGCCTCGTCGGCGTCCCGCTCTTTCAGCGCCTTCAGCAGGGCGTGGTGGGCGTCGAGGATGCGCTTCTGCGTCTTGAGACGTGGCAGGATCGCCTTGCCGGCTGGCATGAAAAGCTGGCTGATCGGCTCGCGGGCAAGGCCGAGAGCCCGATTGCGAGCCGCGTGGGCGATGAGATCGTGGAACTCGATGTCAAGCCTGACGACCTCGACATGGTCGGTTATCGCCTTCTCCATCTCGGCAATGTTTTGCTGGAGCTGAGCCAGTTCCGCGGCGGTGATCCGTTCGGCTGCATACCGCGCCACCACCGGCTCGATGGCGATCGACGCCTCCCACAACTCGCGGAAGGTGACCTCATGCAATCGCAGCAGCCGGCTGGTGCGCGCGGCGGTGGCGTTGAGATGCGGCAGAGTCACCTGCAGGCGCTTGCCCGATTTGCGCTGGACGAGGCCGCTCTCCTCCAGCATCCGGATGCCTTCGCGTACCGTCGAGCGGTTGACGCCGAACTGCTCAGCGAGATGAGTTTCGGTGGGTAGCAGCACACCAGGCTTGAGTTCGCCGCGAACGATCTGCTGTTCGATCGCGTCATAGACGAGCCGGTAGACGGGAGCAGTCTCGAGCTTCTTGAAGGTCTGTTTCGTCACGGCGTTACCATCACTGGGCGGGCTTCAGTGAGATCATTGGGCGGGGGGCGGCATCGTTGCCGCATTCTTGCCATAGCATGTCCTGCGCGCCCAGGTAGACACTCCTCGGGAAGCGTCGGGCGGTTGAAACGGCATTTTCCCCCGCGGAGCGAGCGTAGGGCGCTCATGTTGGCCGGGCCTGGTTGAGCGCTTCGTGTGGCATCACGGCGATGGTGGCGCTCGCTTCGACGAAGACCGTGCCCTTCTGATCGACAAGCCCACCGTCCAACTCGACAAGTACGCCGTTCAGAGATGGCTTCGGCACGATGCTTCGGACCGTCCACCGAGCGATGAGCGCGGCGTCAGCCGGCACGGCCTTTCGCAGCCGGAAGGAGCAGCCCAGCCCGAGCGAGGCGTTCTCCGGGAAAATATGATTGGCGAGGCTGCCGAGGAGCAGACCTGTGGTCTGTGTGCCGCTGGCGATCAGCCCGCCGAAACGGGTCGTGGAGGCGAGAGCGGCATCATGATGGAGCGGGTTGGTATCGTTGGTCAGCGTTGCGAAGGTGCGTACCGAATCCGGCGTGAAGACGATTGGCGCTTCAAGCGCCTGCCCAATTATGAAGGGCGGGCGCCATTCCTGTGCTCCGGTCGCTGGCGCAGCGCTTTGTCCCGTGTCCGCCGTCGTCATGGCCTCTCACCGCTGCCTGCGAGCACCGCAGGGCTTGCTTTCACGTTATGTCGGGTTATTGACTTGTCCAACAGAAAAAGCGGGTGGGTCAACGGATGCCCCGGCGTTGCCGGTCGAGCTGTCCTCGTCCCGCACAGCCCCGCCAGTCGAGGAAACGTCTTCTGATGCCCGCCCGCCCGCTTCATGCGCTGTTCGATCTTAGCGGCCGTGTCGCCGTAGTCACCGGTGGCTCGCGCGGGCTCGGCCTTCAGATCGCGGAGGCGTTGGGCGAGTTTGGCGCCCGCATTGTACTCGTCGCCCGCAAGGCGGCGGAGCTCGAAGCGGCGGAGCAGAACCTGAAGGCACAGGGCATCGACGCCGCGGGTTTCGCAGCCGACCTCTCCCGCCCCGAAGCGATCGAAGCGCTCTGCGACTGGGTCGGCGCGCGCTATCCGCAAGTCGACATCCTCGTCAACAATGCCGGCACATCCTGGGGCGCGCCAACGCAGGACCATCCGCTTGACGGCTGGAACAAGGTCATGGCGATCAATCTCACCGGCATCTTTCTGCTGACGCAGGCGGTTGCCAAGCGCTGGATGCTGCCGGCGCGGCGCGGGCGCATCCTGAACATCGCTTCGATCGAAGGCCTGCGCGGACACCATCCGGATCTCGTCGGGACGATCGGCTACAATACCGCCAAGGGCGGGTTGGTGAACTTCACGCGTGCGTTGGCGGCGGAGTGGGGACCGCACGGCATTACGATGAATGCGCTGGCGCCGGGCTATTTCCATTCGAAGCTGACGGCAGCGACGCTGGATCAGCACGAGGCGCAGCTCGTCGCGCACACGCCGCGCGGCGAACTCGGCGGCTCGCAGGATCTTAAGGGCGCGGCGTTGCTCCTCGCCTCAGATGCGAGCGCCCATATCAGCGGGCAGATTCTCGCCGTCGACGGTGGCTATACAGCGATTTGAGCTATGCCGCCGGCCTCGCTTCTGGCGGCCACTGATGTCACGAAAAACCGCGGCACGCTCTAGGCTCGGGCGGCGAAGGCTGCGGCCTGTGTGAGGCAAAGCTCCGCGACCCGGCCGCGCGTCAGTGCCTGCGGCGAGGCGGCGTTTCCGTCGAGCGCCCGCTTGTAGACGCCCTGTAGGATGGCTGCGAGCCTGTAGAAGGCGAAGGCGAGGAAATAGTCGCGGGTGGCGGCGGCATCGATCCCGGATGCACGAGAATAGATGTCAAGAAACTCGCTCTCGTCGGGAATGCCGAGCGCCTGGAGATCCTGATCGGCGAGGCCGTTCAGGACTGATTGCGGCAGGTGGTACCAGATGCAGCAATAGGCGAGATCGGCCAGCGGCTCGCCCACCGTGCAGAGCTCCCAGTCGAGCACGGCGGCGACCTCGCTGCCCTGGAAGATCAGGTTCTCGATGCGGTAGTCGCCATGGACGATGCCGATATTCTCGGTTTTCGGTTTGTGGTCGAGCAGCCATTGCCCCACCGCCTCGATGCGCGGATCGTCCTCGGTCATGGCCGCGAGGTAGGCGCCGCGCCAGACGCCGATCTGCCGACCGATGAAGTCGCCGCGGGGTTTTACGCCTGCTGCTTCCAGAGCCGAAGGCTCGATGCGATGCAGCCGCGCCATCGTCCCGGCCATCGCCTCGTAGATCGAGCACCGCTGGGCCGGCCCATCATTCGGGAGGGCCGGGTCCGAGTGAACGGCACCGGGAACGTAGTCCATCACGAAAAAGCTCGTGCCGATGATCTCGCGATCATCGCTGGCGAAGAGCGGATGCGGCACGGTGAAGCCCGCGCCACCCAGCGCCTGCATGATATTGTGCTCCCGCACCACGTCATGGGCGCGGGGCAGCAGATGGCCGTAGGGCTGCTTGCGCAGCACGAGGCGGCGCTCGCCGGTGGCCAGCAGATAGGTCGGGTTCGACTGCCCCGCCTCGAACTGACGCTCGATCTCGATGGCTTCGGCCGGGCGGATCACGCCGGCCTGGCGCAGAGCCGCTTCGAGCCGAGGCAGGGCTGCGGTGAAGGAGAGGCGTTCCTGGCTTGCGGGCATCGTGCTGTCGGCCATGGAGATCACGAGGTCTTGTCGGAGAACTGATAGCCGGCGGGGCGCTCGTCCTTCCAGCGGCGGGCCTTGTTCTCGAAGAACGGGAGCTCGTCGCGCGGCACTTCGCGGACCTTCATCTGAACGTTCGTCCGCTCCTTGATGGCGGTCTGGACGCGCAGCAGGACAGCCTCGCGCTCGGCCTCGTCGCGTTCGGCATGCTCCGGCTTGAGCCCGACCTTGACCATGACCTCGGTGCGGCCCTTCTCGTCGACGAAGACGCTGCCGACATATTCGGCGACCTCATGATGGGCGAAGACGGCGAGATCGACGGCCGACGGCCAGACATTGTTGCCGCGGATCTTCATCATGTCGTCGTAGCGGCCGATGGTGCCGCTTTCGATGCAGGTCCAGGCGCGCCCGTTGTTCGCCGATGCCTGCGGCAGGAGCCGGACACGGTCACGCGTGCGGAAGCGGATAACCGCCGAGCCTTCGATATCGAGATTGGTCAAGACGATTTCGCCGAACTCGCCTTCCTTCACCGGCTCATCCGTATCGGGATCGAGCACCTCGACGATGACGTGCCAGTCGAAGCACTGCATCGGCGCGCGGCCGCCATCGGCCGAGACGACGCCCTGCTCGCTGGTCGAGCAGATGAAGCCTGCACCCTGCGTGCTGCCATAGCCTTCGTGCAATGTCGCACCCCAGACCTCCTGGATGGTCTGCGCCCATTCGACCGGATAGCCCTCGGCCGCGATGAACAGGCTCTTCATCGTCGGAAAGTGCTCGCGCGGGTCGAGGCCGCGGCGGCGTAGGGCTTCGGTCAGCGTGTGCAGGTAGTTCGTCGAGGCATAGATGAAGTGGATCTCGCCGAAGCGGCACATCAAATCGATCTTGGCGTCGGTGCTCATCGTGCCGCCGACCGTCAATGGCAGGGCGCCGGCGGCACGGAAGCCCTCCGTCGGGCCCCAACCACCGGTCGTGAGACCGCCGGAGGGAACGCAGTTCAGCCCGACATCGCCCTGCCGCAGCCCGGCGATGTGCCAGGGAAGCTGATGGAAATAGCCCTGCATGACCAGGTCGCGCTGCGAACGGCCATAGACTTCCTGCCCCTGTCCCGAGGTGCCCCCGGTCATGCAGACCAGCGCGACGTCTTCCCGAGCGATGCCGAGACGCCGGCCGAAGGGCTGGTGCTCGTTCTGGTCGGCGAGGCAATCGGCCTTGGTGATCGTCGGGATGCGCCTGAGATCAGCCAGTGAACGGATGTCGTCGAGACGAACCCCCGCCCTGTCCCATCGCTCCCGATAAAAGCCACTCGTGGCATGCAGCCGCTCGATCTGGCACCTCAGCTTGGCGAGCTGGAGGGCCTGCATCTCGTCGCGGCTGACCGCGCCCATCTGGGCGATGATGGCGGAGGAAGCGTGCATCGCCGTCGTCCTATGGCGTTTCCAGTTCCGGGACGGGCCGGGTGCGCGGTTGGCCCGCGTCTCTCCCGTTCCCGCCCAGCATTCTCTCAGACTTCAAGCTGGCTCGAACAGCGGCAGCACCACCTCTTCGGTGACTTGCTTAAACGCGACCTTGAGCGGCATGTCCGCCACCACATCCTCGGGCGCACAGCCGACGATATTGGACGGCATCCGCACGCCCTCAGCGAGCTCGATCAGCGCGACGACATAGGGGACATCGTCGACATAGACCGGCTTCGGCACCGGATGCCGGACGACGATCCAGCTGAAGACCTTGCCGGCACCCGAGGCCTGCTTCCACGACAGGCGGCCCGAGCCGCAATGCGCGCAGATATTGCTCGGCGGGAACTGGTGTCGACTGCAATCGTCGCAATGCTGGATCATCAGGCGCTGCTCGCGGCAGCCGGCCCAGAACGGCGCGGAATCGGGATCGGGAACCGGGACCGGCTTGGCGTATGCTTCTGGCAACGACATCGCCCTATCTCCTCAGGATCATCGCGCTGCCGCAGGTCATCGCTCCGGCGGTGGTGAGCGCGATCTCCGCATTGGGAATCTGGCGCGGGCCGGACTGGCCGCGTAATTGTTCCACCGCCTCGATCACATGGTTGAACCCATGGATGTAGCCCTCGGAGAGCAGGCCGCCATGGGTGTTGACGGGCAGCTTGCCGTCGCGGCGGATATGGCCGTCGGCGATGTAGTTGCCGGCCTCGCCCAGCCCGCAGAAGCCGAGCCCCTCGAGCTGCATCAGGATGCTGTAGGTGAAGCAGTCATAGATCTCGGCGACGTCGATATCATTCGGAGTCACGCCGGCGCTACGCCAGAGATCATCGGCGATGTAGTGGCTGTAGTTCTTCGAATGGTCTGGCCAGCGGATGCAGTCGAACAGGTCGTCGCCCTGCTGCGGCCCGCCGCCATAGGCGCCGCCCATGATGTAGACGGGCTTCTGCTTCAAGTCCCGTGCGCGCTCGGCCGAGGTCACGACCACCGCACACGCGCCGTCCGTCTCCAGGCAGATGTCGAACATGCGGAAGGGATCGACGATCGGGCGCGAGGCGAGATAGTCGTCCATGGTCATCGGCTTGCGCTGCATCGCGCGGGGATTGAGCACGGCGTTCTCTCGCAGCGTGACCGCGACATTGCCCAGTTGTTCCGGTGTCAGCCCGTATTCGATCTGATAGCGGCGGCACCACATCGCCATGGCTTGCGGATAGGTGATCCAGCCGAAGGGCGCGGTGTACTGCGTCGGGCCCAGCGCCTGGAATTCACGGCCGCCGCCGAGCCGGAAGCCGGAGCGACCATTCATCGCGCGGTAGCAGACGACGGTATCGGCTAGCCCGGCTTCGATCGCGGCCACGGCCGAAAGCACGATCAGGTTGGCGGCGTTGCCACCCGCCAGGAAATCGACCGCATAGCCGGCATTGGGGATCTCGAGCCCGGTCGCGACGGCGATCGCCGGCGCCGAATCGTTGAAGTTGTAGCTGACGATGCCGTCGATATCGGCGGGCCTCAGGCCGGCATCGGCAATAGCATTGGCCGAAGCCTCGATGGCGAGCGCCCGGACCGTGCGGCCGGAATTGGCCGAGTAGTCAGTCGTACCTATGCCGACGATCGCGTACTTGTCCTTGAGCGCATAAGCGGGTCTGCGAGCGGTTCCCATCTCTTGCCTTCGCCTGAAAGGGCCTGGAAGCGCCTTGCGCCTCGCCGCCTGTCAACGACCCGCCCGGCGGGTCATGGAGGCATCTTTGCCCGACAACCGGACAATTGACAACCCTATCTTGCGATCCCTCTTGACCCGGGTGTGGTGCCTCGGGCCGAGTTATATCATCATAAAATATTGAAATAGAACGATTAATATCCGTATCTATTTTCCAATCCTCTGTGGTTGCATCTTCTATTTTGTCGTATTGTCCGACAAGGCAACATCGGCTAGGGATAACTCCACGCCGTCGCGGCAGCGAAGGGGAGGATAATGGACTTCGAACATTCACCGAAGGTCAGGGACCTGCTCGCCCGGCTTGGTGCCTTCATGGCCGAGCATGTCTACCCGAACGAGCCGGTGTATTCCGAGCAGGTCGCCGGCAGTGTCGATCGCTGGATGTCGCCGCCGGTCATGGAGGAGATGAAGGCGAAAGCTCGCGCAGCCGGGCTATGGAACCTGTTCCTGCCGGATCACGGCGGCGGCGCGGGCCTCAGCAATCTTGAATACGCGCCGCTCTGCGAAGTGATGGGCCGTTCGCCCATCGCCGCCGAAGTCTTCAACTGCTCCGCGCCCGACACGGGCAACATGGAAGTGCTCGCGCGCTACGGCACGCCTGAACAGAAAAAGCGCTGGCTTGAGCCGCTGCTGGCGGGCGAGATCCGTTCCGGCTTCGCGATGACGGAGCCGCAGGTGGCTTCCTCCGACGCGCGCAACATCGCTTCGCGCATCGTTCGCGACGGCGACGACTACGTCATCAACGGGCACAAGTGGTGGACCTCCGGCGCGGGCGACCGGCGTTGCAAGATCCTGATTTTCATGGGCCTGACCGATCCCGAAGCGGAGCCCTTCCGGCGTCAGTCGATGATCCTCGTGCCGATGGACACGCCAGGCGTCGAGGCTGTCCGACCGCTGACGGTATTCGGCTACGATCATGCGCCGCACGGCCATTTCGAGATGCGGTTCACCGATGTGCGCGTACCGGCCACCAACATGCTGCTCGGCGAGGGACGCGGTTTCGAGATCGCGCAGGGGCGACTTGGCCCCGGCCGCATCCATCACTGCATGCGGGCGATCGGTCTGGCTGAACGGGCATTGGAGTCGATGGTCGCACGAGCACGCAGCCGCGTCGCCTTCGGGAAGCCGATCGCCGAGCAGGGCATGCTGCGCGAGGCCATTGCCGAAAGCCGCATGGAGATCGAGCAGGCGCGGCTGTTGACGTTGAGGGCGGCTCATATGATGGACACGGTCGGCAACAAGGCGGCGCGCGCCGAGATCGCGATGATCAAGGTTATCGCGCCGCGCATGGCCCAGGCGGTGCTCGATCGGGCGATCCAGATCCATGGTGGCGGCGGCGTCAGCGGCGATTTTGGCCTCGCGGAAGGCTGGGCGCTGGCGCGTACGCTGCGTCTCGCGGACGGTCCCGACGAAGTCCATATGGACCAGATCGCCCGCCTCGAACTGGCCAAACCGGCCGAGCTCTGGGCCTGGTGAAGGCGCGCCGACATGACGTTCCCATCCCTTGTCCGCACGGAAGTCAGCGGCACTGTCGCGGTTCTCACCATCGCGAACCCGCCGGTCAACAGCCTCTCCGCCGCCGTCAGGCGCGACCTCACGGCCGCGCTGTCGCGCGCGGTCATTAACGGCGTCAGCGGCGTTGTTCTCATCGGGGAGGGCGGGCATTTCTCCGCTGGCGCCGATATCCAGGAATTCGACGCAGGGCTCGATCCGACCGCGCCCGACCCGAACGACCTTCACGCCGCGATCGAGGCCTCGCCGGTGCCGGTGGTCGCGGCCATCCGCGGCACGGCGCTCGGTGGAGGCCTCGAACTCGCTCTCGCCTGCCATGGCCGCGTCGCCAGCCCGGATGCCCGGATCGGTCTGCCCGAGGTGAAGCTCGGGTTGCTGCCAGGTGGCGGGGGCACACAACGTTTGCCGCGCGTCGCGAAAGCGGCCGTCGCGGCAGGGATGATCGCGAGCGGGCGCGTCCTCGGCGCGGCCGAAGCACGCGCGGCTGGGATCGTCGACCGCATCGGCGACGATTCCCTGGCAGAGGCCATGATCCTGATCGAGCAACTTGGTGCAGTACCGCTGACCGCCACCTCCGGCCGAGCGCTCCCGCCCGATCTCGCCGAAGCAATCGACGCTGCGCGCGCCGGCATCTCAGCCAAGAGCCCGCACGCGGAAGCCTCGCGGACAGCGCTCGACGCCATGGCACAGTCCGCGCGCCTCTCCTTCCCGGAAGCGCTCGCCGCGGAACGCCGGCTCTTCCTTGGCTTGATGGAGTCCACGACCTCGCGCGCGCTGCGCCACCTCTTCTTCGCGGAACGCGCTGCAGCCGGAACGCCTGGCATCGGCAAGGAGACGCGGACGCGCCCGGTCGAGACGGTCGGCGTGATCGGCGCCGGCACGATGGGCTCCGGCATCGCCATGGTCTTCGCCAATGCGGGTCTGCCGGTCACGTTGATCGAGCGCGATGCGGCGGGTCTGGAGCGCGGTCTCAAGCGCATTCGCGATGTCTACGACCGCGCCGTCGCCAAGGGCGATCTCTCGGCCGAAGTCGCGCAGGATCGGCTGCAGCAGATCACTGGAAGGACGGATATCGCGGCGTTGTCCGGGGTTGACCTCGTCATTGAGGCCGCTTTCGAGGAGATGCAGGTCAAGCTTGCGATCTTCCAAGAGCTCGACAAGATCGCGAAGCGCGGTGCGATTCTCGCCACCAACACCTCGGCGCTCGATGTCGACGTCATCGCCGCCGCGACGTCGCGCCCGGCCGATGTCGTCGGGCTGCATTTCTTCAGCCCGGCCCATGTCATGCGGCTGCTCGAGATCGTGCGCGCCAGGGAAACCGCACCCGATGTGCTGGCGACGGTGATCCGGCTCGCCCGCAAGGCCGGCAAGACACCCGTGGTGGTCGGCGTCTGCGATGGTTTCCTCGCGAACCGCCTGCTCTATCCTTATCTGCGGCAGGCCGACCTGATGCTGGAGGAAGGTGCGCTGCCGGAGCAGATCGATAGCGCCCTCAATGCTTTCGGCTTGGCGATGGGCCCCTGTGCCATGCTCGACATGGCCGGGCAGGATGTCGCCTGGCATGTCCGTCAGCGCCAGCTCAAGGATTGGGACCCGGCGAGGCGCTACTCCCGATTGGCCGACCTTCTGGTGGAGCAGGGGCGGCTGGGTTCGAAGACGGGGGCGGGGTGGTATCGCTATTCCGGCCGACAGAAGGAGAGCGATCCCGCCGTCGAGGCGATGATCCTTCAAGAATCCGACCGGCTCGACGTCACCCGGCGCGCCATCTCCGACGAGGAGATCATCAAGCGGGCGCTGTATGCCATCGTCAACGAAGGCGCCTTTGCGCTGGCCGACGGCACGGTGCAGCGCGCTTCTGACATCGATGTCGCCTATACGCAGGGCATGGGCTTCCCGGCCGCGCGGGGCGGTCCGATGTTCTGGGCCGACACGGTCGGGCTCGATGCGATCTACGCCGATATCCTGTCGTTTGGAGCCAGCGGCGATGCGAATTGGCGCCCGGCGCGACTGCTGGAGGAACTGGCCAGGAGCGGCCGTAGCTTCGCCGATCATGATCGTGAGCGGCGTGCGGAGGCGGCATGAGCTTTGTGGACGAACGCGACCTGTCCTTCTGGCTCTACGACTGGCTCGATGCCGAGCAGCTGACGGGCAGGCCGCGCTTCGCTGAGCATTCGCGCGAGACCTTCGATGCCGTGCTCGACCTCAGCGCGAAGCTGGCCACCTCCCAGTTCGCGACCCACTACAAGAAATCGGATCGCATCGAGCCGGCTCTCGACGGTGAGACGGTGCATGTCCTGCCCGAGATCGGGCAGGCGCTGAAAGCGGCGGCGGAGATGGGGCTTTTCGCTGCCGATTTCGACGGCGAAGTCGGCGGGCTGCAACTGCCGAAGCTCGTCCAGACCGCCTCGATGGCGCATTTCATGGCGGCCAACATCGCGACGTCCGCCTATGTCATGCTGACTCAGGCGAATGCCCGGCTGATCTGCAACTTTGGTACGCCGGCGCAGATCGAGACCTTCGCGCTGCCACAGGTCGAGGGGCGCTGGTTCGGCACGATGTGCCTCTCCGAGCCGCAGGCTGGTTCCTCGCTCGCCGACATCACCACCCGCGCCACCCCCGATGGCGAGGACGGGCTCGGCCCGCGCTATCGTCTCTCTGGCACCAAGATGTGGATCTCGGGCGGCGATCAGGACATTTCGGAGAATATCGTCCATCTCGTGCTGGCGAAGATCCCGGATGCGTCCGGTGCTCTTCTGCCCGGTGTCGGCGGCATCTCGCTCTTCATCGTGCCCAAGCAACTGCCGAACGGCGCCCGCAACGACATTGCCGTCGCCGGGCTGAACCACAAGATGGGCTATCGCGGCACCAGCAACTGCCTGCTCAATTTTGGTGAAGGCACGCGCCATCGTCCCGGCGGCGCGGCCGGTGCGATCGGTTACCGCATTGGAGAAGCCGGCAGCGGTCTCGCCCAGATGTTCCAGATGATGAACGAGGCGCGGATCTCGGTCGGCCTGGGCGCGGCGGCGCTCGCAGCGCGCGGCTATCGCCAGTCGCTCGCCTACGCGCGCGATCGGCCCCAGGGCCGGCCGCTCGGCGCCAAGGACTCTGCTGCGAAGCAGCGGCCGATCATCGAGCATCCCGATGTGAAGCGCATGCTTCTTGCCCAGAAGGTCTATGCCGAGGGAGCGCTGGCGCTGATCCTCTATTGCGCGCGGCTGATCGACCGAGAAGAAGCGGCCGAGACTGCGGAGGACAAGGCCCATGCCGAGGCATTGCTGGGCCTGCTGACGCCCGTCGCCAAAAGCTGGCCGTCGGAATTCGGGCTCGCCGCCAATGATCTCGCGATCCAGATCCATGGTGGCTACGGCTACACGCGCGATTTCGACGTCGAGCAACTCTATCGCGACAACCGCCTCAACCCGATCCACGAGGGCACGCACGGCATCCAGGCGATCGACCTGCTCGGTCGCAAGATCCTGCGGGATCGCGGACAGGCACTCGCGCTGCTGGGCGAGGAGATCGACGCCACGATCGCGCGTGCCCGGCCGATGCCGCAATTGGCCGATCTTGCAGCTTTGCTGGACGAAAGCTGGCATGCGGTCGGCGAGACAGTCGAGGCGCTGTCGTCGCTCGGCGCCCCGGCGGATGCATTGCTCAACGCGTCGAATTTTCTGACCGGCTTCGGCCATGTCGTCGTCGGCTGGCTCTGGCTCGACCAGGCTTGCGCGGTGCTCGCGAAGGGCGGCGAGCTGGATGCCTTTGCCCGCGGCAAGCTGCGGGCCTGCCGCTATCACTGCGAGGTCGAGCTGCCGAAGGCGCGCCAGAATCTTGCCTTCGTTGCAAGCCTCAACACCACCGCCGGCCTGACGCCGCTGGACGAGTTTTGAGGCATCAGACACGGCTGCATTGTCGGTCACATGCAAAAACGCCGGGGCCTGAGCCCCGGCCTTCCTTTTTGCTTTCGAGAACTTACTTGGCCTTGCAGACCACCTCAGGAGCCACGTCGGCCGCGGCGACCGTCGTCTTCACGACCGGACGCAACTCGCCATTGACCGCTTCCACGACGCCGAAATAGTTCGGCTTCAGCAACTGGCGGTCCTCGGCGCGCAGCACGAGCTTGCCCATGATCGTGTCATAGGTCTTGCCCGGCAGCGCCTTGACGATGTCGTCCGTCTTGACGCTCTTGGCGTCCTTCACCGCCTGGAAGAGCACCTGGTAGCCGAGATAGGCCTCACCCTCGAAATTGGTCGGCGGCACTTTGTATTTGTCGGTCCACGCCTTCACGAAGGCCTTGTTCTCCGGCGTGTCGAGCGTCGAGGAATAGTTGATGATGCCGAAGACACCCTTGGCGGAATCGCCCAGTGTCTTGACCGTGCCATCGGTGGTGAAGCTGACGCCCGCGACGGTGATCGCGTCCGTCAGGCCGAATTGCTTCGACTGCTGCGCGAAATTGACGGCATCGCGCCCGGCGAGCACGACCCACACGCCTTCGGCACCGGCTTTCTTGATCTGCTCGATATAGGGAGCGAAATCGTTGGTGTTGGCCGGCGGGAACAGCTCCGCCACCATGTTGCCGCCGGTTTCCTTGACCGCCTTCGAGAACAGCTCCGCCGAGCCGCGGCCCCAGGCGATGTCGATCGCGACCACCGCCCATTTCTTCTCCTTGCGCTCCTTGAGCCAAGGCTTCACCGTCGCGGCATCCATGGCCGACTGGGTGTTGACGCGGAAGACGCGCGGCGCGCAGTTCGCACCGGTCAATTCGTCGGCCTTGTTGACGACGGAGATGTAGAGCGAGCCCCAGCGCTGCATCAGCGGCGCGATGGCGAGGCCTTCGCCGGAGGCGATCATGCCGGTGATGACCGGATAGCCCTCCATGACGAGCTTCTCGACCTGCCGGCGAGCAACGTCGGGCTTGGCCTCCGTGTCGTAGGACTTGAACTCGACCTTGTGGCCGTCGACACCGCCGGCCGCGTTCGCCTCGTCGATGGCGAAGCGACTGGCGCGCATCACCTCCTCGCCAAGCGAGGCATAGGTGCCGGACATGTCGGTCGCGACGCCGATCTTCAGCGGATCGGCGGCGAGCGCCGCGCCGGAGACCGAGAGCATGGCGCCGAGCGCGACGCCGGTCATCATCACTGCCTTGAACATCTTTTCGTCCCTCCCTGAGACTGGCCTGTTGCGGCATGGTTGGCCCGCTTCTGCGGCGGGCTGTTCAGATGGCGATATGCTTGTGGAAGTCCTCCGCCCCGATCTCGGCGAGCGAGCCGGATGCGGCGACGGCTCCCTTCGACAGCACGTAGAAGCGTTCGGCGACGCGGCGGATCAGCCCGACGCTCTGCTCGATCAGCAGGATGCCCATTCCCTGGTCGCCGAGCCTGACGAGCAGGTCGGCGAGCTCGTCGACGATGACGGGCGCCAGCCCCTCGCTCGGTTCGTCGAGGATGAGCAGGTCCGGATTGGCCATCAGCGCCCGGCCGATGGCGAGCATCTGCTGTTGTCCGCCGGAGAGCGCGAGGCCGGGGCTGGCCTTGCGCTCCTCCAGGATAGGGAAGAGTGCCTTGACGCTCTCCAGCGTCCATGGGCCGCGCCGACGGGTCGCGGTGCCGAGAAGGAGGTTTTCCTCGACCGTCAGGTTGCCGATGATGCCGCGCCCCTGCAGAACGACCGAGATGCCGTTCTTGGCTGCGGTGTAGCGGCGCAGATCGCGCACCTCTTCGCCGCGGATCTCGACATGGCCGCGCTCGATCCGGGTGACGCCGCAGAGCGTGTTGACCACCGTGGTCTTGCCGACGCCGTTGCGCCCGACCAGCGCGACGCGCTCGCCTGCGGCGATCTCGAAGCTGACCCCATTGAGGATGCGGGCCTGTCCGTAGAGTGCGTGGACGTCATGGAAGGAAAGCAATGTCATCACGCCTCCGTCCCGAGATAGGCGGTGACGACGCGTTGATCGGCCCTGATCTCCGCGACATTGCCTTCAGCGAGCATCTCGCCGAGATGCAGCACGGTGATGCCGTCGCAGATCGAGAAGACGACCTGCATGTCGTGTTCGACCAGCAGAACCGTGACGTTCCAGCGGTTGGCGAGGTCGCGCAGGATCGTCGCGAGCCCGTGCGATTCCTCGACCGTCAGCCCGGCTGCCGGTTCGTCGAGCAGCAGCACGCTCGGGCGGCCCACGAGGGCGAGCGCAAGGTCGAGCCGCCGCTGGTCGCCATAGCTGATCTCGGCTGCCGGCATTCGCGCCAGGGCGGTGAGGTTGAGCTCTTCCATCACCTCCTCGACACCGGCCTCGGCGACAGCCCAGGACGCGATGCGCAATTGCTGCTCGACACTCAGCATCGGAAAGATGTTGGTGCGCTGGAAGGAACGCGCGAGCCCGAGCCGGCGTCGCTCCTGCGGCTTCAGCCGCGAGACATCCCGCCCGTCGAGCAGAACCCGGCCGGGCTGGCCGCGGACACGGCCGGAGAGCACGTCAATCAGTGTCGACTTGCCTGCGCCGTTGGGGCCGATCAGCCCCCGGATCTCGCCGCGCCGCACCGTGATGTCGACGCCCTTCAGCGCCCGGAAGCCGCCGTAGCGGCGCTCGAGACCGATGCCTTGGATCGCGAATGTCTCGCTCATGGCTGCCTCCGCATCCGGAGCCAGCCGGCCTTCAGCAGGCCAACGATGCCCTGCGGCATGACGAGCGTGACGACGACGAGGACGCTACCGACGATCGCCGGCCAGTATTCGGCGAAACGCCCGGCGAAATCCTTGAGAATGAAGAAACAGACGGCGCCGATCGCGGGGCCGAGGATGAACTGCGCGCCGCCGACCACGGCCATGATCAGGGCGGAGCCCGACAGACTCCAATGGAACATCTGCGGGGCGATGTAGCCGTTATAGGTCGCCTGCAGCAGGCCCGCGATGGCAGCGAGCAAGGCCGAGATCGCGTAGACGATTGCGGGCGGGATCGTCGTGTCGTGGCCGATGAAACGGGCGCGCTCGGCATTGTCGCGCACCGCTGCCGCGATCTGACCCATTCGGCTGTTGGCGAAGAGGGCGAGTCCGAGCAGCGCGAGCACGAGGATCGACCAGGCGACGACGACCATCACCGACGGATCCTGCAGCAAGCTGGAATCGAGCCCGAAAATGCGTGAAGGGAGGTTGAACGACATGCCGTCGTCGCCCTTCGCCAGCTCACGCCAGCGAAAGGCGATCTCATAGAAAGCCTGTCCCACCGCTAGCGTCAGCATGGCATGGGCGACGCCGGCGATGCGGGCGAAGACGAGGCCGAGCAGAAAGGCGATCAGCGTCGGCAAAGCGAGCGCGGTCAGGAACGCCAGCTCTGGCGCCATCAGCCCGCGCGCCAACAGCACGCCGAAAGCGTAGCCGCCGAGCCCGAAAAAAGCGGCTTGGCCGAAGCTGACGCGCCCGTTCTGCAGAACCAGGAAGCCAACACTGGTCGCGAGCAGCGCGTCGAAGATGGCCTGCGTCGCCAGCGAAAGTGTGAGTTGGGACGGGACCAGCCAAGGCGCGGCCGCACCAAGCGCGAGTGCCACCACGGCAATGGCGAGGAGGGGGCCGGTCCGGCGCAGATCCGATCTCGGAGCGGCGATTTCATTCTGAGCGAGGGCGCTCATGTCCGCGACCCCGCGAAGCCGGTCGGCCGCCAGATCAGGATGCCGATCATCAGCAGGAAGGGCAGCATCGTCGCGGCCCAGGGCAGGTAGATCGCGCCAAGATTATGGATCTGGCCGATCAGAAGCGCCGCAAAGAAGGCGCCCGCGAAGCTGCCGAGGCCGCCGATCACCACCACGATGAAGGAATCGATTAGGATGTAGTTGCCCATGGTCGGCGAGAGCGTCAGCAGCGGCCCGGCAACGACGCCCGAGAGCCCAGCGAGTGCGGTGCCGAGCCCGACCACGACCAAGCTCAGCCGGTCGACGTCGATGCCCTGGAGCGACGTGACGTGTGGATTGGTGGAGGCGGCGCGGACATAGAGGCCCATCCGCGTGAAGCGCAGCCAGGCTGCGAGCCCGCCCGCGACAAGCAGGCTCACCGCGATGATGAAGAGGCGATAGATCGGGAACGGCGAGCCGGCGATCGTGACCGTGCCGTCGAGCAGCTTCGGAACGGGATAGCTCAGATAGGCCTTGCCCCAGGTGACCGTCACTACGGTCTCGAGGATTAGCAGCAGGCCGAAGGTGATCAGCACGGTGACGATGTGGTCGTGCTTGCGCAGGCTGCGGAAGACCAGCACGTCGAGCAGGCAGCCCACCGCCGCCATCGCCACGACCGAGACCAGCAGCCCCAGCCACCAGTGGCCGGCGGCCGCGAGGGTGAAGCCGATATAGGAGCCGAGCATGAACAGCGCGCCATGTGCGAAGTTCACCACCTCACGCAGGCCGAAGATCAGCACCAGCCCGACGGCGAGCAGATAGAGCAGGCCACCATAGACGATGCCGTTGAGAAGCTGGATCGTCATGCGCTAGCCCGCCGTATAGCCGCCATCGACATAGATGGTCTGGCCCGTGATGTAGGAAGCGGCGCGAGAGGCGAGGAAGACGATCAGCCCGGTCACGTCCTCGACCTCGCCGAGCCGGCCGATGGCCGAGCGCTGCAGCACCTTGTCGTAGAGCTGCGGCTGGGTGCGGATCAGCTCGCGGTTGAGATCTGTGACGATGACGGTCGCACCAATGGTGTTGACGGTGACGCCGTGCCTGCCGAGCTCGAAGGCCATCGCCGCGCCGAAATTCGCCAGCCCGGCCTTGGCGGCGCAATAGGCGGTGCGGTTCGCCATGCCTCTGCCAGACAGGATCGAGCCCATGTTGAGAATGCGGCCATATCCGTGCTCGCTCATCACCGGTGCGAAAGCGCGCGAGCAAAGGAAGGCGCCGGTCAGGCTGACGTCGACGACGCTCTGCCAGTCCGTCAGCGTCGTCTCGGACAGCAGCTTCGGTGAGGTGACGCCGGCATTGTTGAACAGGATGTCGGCGCGCCCGAAGGCAGCCACCACAGCATCGCGGGCCGCCGCGACAGAGCTTTCATCGGTGACGTCCACCTCCACGATAAGCGCGCGGCGCCCCGCCGCCTCGACTGCCTGCGCCGTGCGCTCGAGCTTCTCCCGGTTGCGGCCCAGCACCGCGACATCGGCACCGGCAGCTGCGAGCGCTTCGGCCGCGGCGGAGCCGATACCACCGCTGCCGCCGGTTACCACCGCGGCGAGCCCGTCGAGACGGAACGGATCGGAATGCATCGCCATGCCTGCCTCACATCGCCATCTGGCCGCCATCGACCGGCATCGCGATGCCGGTGATCACGCGGGCTTCATCGGAAGCGAGGAACAGGGCGGCCGCGGCGATATCCTCGGGCTCCGGCATCCGGGCGAGCGGGATAGTGGCGCGGAAGCGCTTCATCGCCTCGTCGCGATCGCCAGCCATGCCAGGCAGGAAGGCCGAAAGCATCGGCGTCTCCGTTACCGTGGGGCAGATCGCATTGACGCGAATGTTCTGCGGCGCGAGCTCGAGCGCGAGGCTGCGGACCAGCCCGACGATGCCGTGCTTGGCCACGGTGTAGAGGCTGAAATTCGGCTTGGCCTTCAGCCCCTGCAGCGAGGAGGTGAAGAGCAGCGCAGCCCCCGCGGGATTGCCGGCCGCGCTCTGGCGCAGAGCCGGCAAGGCGGCGCGCGTCATCTTGAGGACGCCGAGCAGGTTGACGCTCAGCACGCGCTCCAGCGTTGCGTCGTCGATCGCCTCGAAGGCGCCGGTGAACGGACCGCCCGCATTATTATGCAGGATATCGAGGGCGCCGAAACGCTCCAGCGCGAAGGCAACGGCTCGCGTGCAATCCTCGCTGCTGGTGTGATCGCAGTGGCAATAGGTGGCATTTGCGCCGATTTCGCCCGCGACGGCTTCGCCAGTCGCGTCCGCGATGTCGGTGACGACCACCTTCGCGCCTTCGGCTGCGAAGCGCCGCGCTACGGCCTTGCCGAGCCCGGACCCGGCGCCGGTGACGAGCGCGACCCTGCCTTGAAGCCGCCCAGTCACGAACGCGCCTCCGCTAACAGGAGGGAGGGCGGTGTGGCGACGACAACCATCGCGGCGATCCGACCGCGCAGCTGGGCGGCCTGGCCCGTCAGGAGTGGATCCTGCGTGGCGCAGAGCCGCTCGGCATCGGCGAGCATCCGCGTCAGGATCGCGTAGGCATCCTCGTTGCACGATTCACGGCGACGCTCATCGCCCATCGGCTGCTTCCTTCCCGTTCGGCGGCCTCTTCTGTCACGGTTTGCCGTGAGCGGGCCTTGTTCATGTCTCGGTGCGCCTTGCGACGCAGGTGTGGGCGGCGCGGCGCCGTCAGCTCTGATAGACCGGCTTGCGCTTTTCCTTGAAGGCGAGCAGGCCCTCCGTCGCATCCGGCTCGGTGGTCGCGTAGTTCAGGACGAAGTCCATCTCGTAGCGCAATCCTTCCTCCAGATCGGAGGTCAGGGTCTTGTTGGCGAGGTGCTTGGCCGAGGCCAATCCGACCCGGCTCTTTTCCGCCAGTTGCCCAACGAGCCGGTCCAAAGCGGATTCGAGTTCGGCATGCGGCACGACCTCGTTGACGAGGCCGATCTCGCGCGCCTCATCGGCCGTCAGGAGCTGGCCGGTCAGCATCAGATGCTTCGCTCGCAGCATGCCGATTGCGCGCGGCAGGCGTTGCGAGCCGCCGGCGCCGGGTAACTGCCCGAAATTGAGATGGCCGTCACCGATCCGCGCCGTATCCGCCGCGAGGACGAGATCGCAAGCGAGCAGCAATTCGAGGCCGCCGGCCACGCAGACGCCGTTGATCAGCGCAACATAGACCTTCTTGGAGTTCTCGATGCCCACGAGCATCGCGTAGAAATCATCGAGGAAGGCCGAGAACTCCGCGGGCTCGCGATAAAGCCTGAGATAGCCGTCAAGATCGCCCCCGGCCGAGAAGCTGCGGCCGCTGCCGATGATGCTGACGACGAACACATCGTCCATCGCCTCGATCGTCTCGACGGCCTGCTTGAGCTCCCGCACAGTGGCCCAGTCGAGTGGATTGAGCTTGTCCGGTCGTTGGAGCGACAGGCGCGCATGTCCGCCGGACGTGTCCAGTCTGACATTCGCCATTTCCGTCGCGAGCATTCCACCCTGCGGCAGCATCGCTTTTATTGAACCTATTGTCCGCTTGTCCGACAACGGGACGTTAGCACCACCACCTGCCCCGTCAAGAGAGGAGAGGCGCTGCGTTTCCGGTTTTTGGCGTACCCGCATCCGAAAGGGATAGGGTCCCGTCAGGCCCGCTCGAAGATCGCCGCAATGCCTTGCCCGCCGCCGATGCACATGGTCACCAGGGCGTAGCGACCGCCGATGCGCCGGAGTTCGTGAACCGCCTTCACGACGTTGATCGCCCCGGTCGCGCCGACCGGGTGGCCGAGCGAGATTCCGCTGCCGTTCGGATTGACGGTGGCCGGATCGAAATCGAGCTCGCGGGAGACGGCGCAGGCTTGAGCCGCAAAAGCCTCGTTCGATTCGATGACGGAGAGGTCGCCGACCTTGAGTCCAGCCTTCGCCAGCGCCTTGCGTGTCGCGGGGACCGGCCCGATGCCCATATATTCGGGATCGACGCCGGCATGGCCGTAGGCGACAAGCCGTGCGAGTGGCTTCGCGCCGGTCTTGCGGACGGCGTCGCCGCTGGCAAGCACGACCGCCGCCGCGCCGTCATTGATGCCGGAAGCGTTGCCGGCCGTGACCGAGCCCCCATCCTTCTTGAAGACGGTGCGTAGCCCGGAGAGGTCGGCCTCCTTCGCGTCGTGGCGAACATGCTCGTCCTCGGCGAAGATCGCCGGCCCCGCGCGCGTCTTGATCTCGATACCGGTGATCTGGTCCTTGAAACGGCCTTCTCGGATCGCGTGGGAAGCCCGCCGGTGGCTTTCGACGGCCAGCGCGTCCTGCGTCTGACGGTCGATGCTATAGCGCGCGGCGACGTTCTCCGCCGTCACGCCCATCAGCATCCGGCCAAAAGGATCGCGCAGCGCGCCGTCCAGCATGTCGACGACCACCGTATCACCCATCTTCACGCCCCAGCGCATGGCAGGGGAGAGAAAAGGCGCGCGGCTCATGCTCTCGGAACCGCCGCCGAGTGTTATCTCGGCGTCGCCGAGCATAATTGCCTGCGCTGCCGTGATCACGGCCTGGAGCCCGGAGCCGCAGAGGCGATTGACCGTCATCGCCGGCGTCTCGACGGGGACGCCACCATTCACCGCGGCAATACGCGCGATGTACGCGTCGCGGGGCTCCGTTTGGATGACCTGGCCCCAGGCGACATGGTCAATTTCGGAGGAGTCCACGCCGCTATCGGCAACGGCGCTCCTGACCAAGGCGCTCCCCAGATCCCCGGGGGCAACATCCTTCAGCGACCCACCAAAGGTGCCAATCGCGCTTCGACGCGCTGCAACAACAAAGACATCCGTCATCGAGAGATCCCAATCCCGCTCAGCAAGGTCATTGGGCTTACGTTAATGTCGGCTTGTCCGACAATCAACGGTGCTTTCGGCCCGCGAGCTTTTCAGCGATGTTTCGATCGATCAGCGCACACCGGACTATCGCACTCATGGTGGAGGAATCGCCGCCTGCGGCATCGATATGTTTCAGTCCGCCGACCATGCCGGTGCGAGCCCGGCAAAGCTCCGAGGTGGCTGCGGTCCAAATGTGGGGGCCGCTCGATTCGTCCCCAGCCTGCCGTGCACGTCCGCTTCCGGGCGGTGGCTCAGAGTCCGGAACTGGCGCATCTCTCTCGGACAAGCGGCGGAATATCTGCGCATTTCACCCAGACGAGCCACGGGCGTTTGTGGGCCTGTCCAGAGTCGGACGGCGAGAGCAGCAACGCCGAGAACAGTCTTAAACTTCATCGGCACCCGGCGTCCTGGGCCGAAACCGCGTGGCACCTGACGTCAGCAGATGCGGGCTGCCGCCGCTTCAGCGGATCGAGGATTGGCTGGATTTGCCAGGCTGAGTAGTGGGCCATTTTGGTGAGTGCCTATCGGCAATATTCGTCGCCTTGACAGCGAGACAACATACCGTCTTTATACGATACGGTTTAGTAAAGTCAGGGCGGCCGATGGCTTCTGCGGCGATCTCGTTCGATAGTGTCGCGCTGCGCATTGCAGGTTCCACAATCTATGAGGATCTGAGCTTCGAGGTCGCGGCGGGAGAGTTTCTCTGCCTTCTGGGGCCATCGGGCTGCGGCAAGTCCACCGCCTTGCGGCTCATGGGCGACCTCATGCCTCACTCGGGCGGTCGCATCCGGATCAAAGGCCAGCCTCCGTCGCAGGCCTGGAACCAGATGGCCTATGTTTTCCAGTCGCCGCGGCTGCTGCCGTGGAAGAGCGCGATCGATAATGCTGCATTCGGGCTCGAACTTCGGATGCCGGCGATGCCCGTCGCCGAGCGCCAGGAGCGCGCGCTGCTGCAGATGCGGCGTGTCGGCCTGGGCGAGGACGGGCACAAGATGCCGGCAGTGCTGTCTGGCGGCGAGAAGCAGCGCGTCGCCATCGCGCGGGCCTTCGCCCTCGATCCCGACATCATTCTGATGGACGAGCCGTTCTCGGCGCTGGATCCCAACACCCGCACGCGCCTGCGCCGTCAGGTCGTCGAGCTCTGGCAGGGCTCCGGCAAGACGGTCGTCTTCGTCACCCACGACATCGACGAAGCGCTGATGCTGGCCGACCGCATCATCGTGCTGCGGCCCAAGCCTGCGACGGTTGCGCGAACGCTGACGATCGCCACGCCGCGCCCGCGTGATGTCGAAAACGAAGCGGCGCTGCGCGCCATGCGTGCCGAACTGGCCGCACTGTTCCATGAGATGGGCGAACCCGAGCACGAGGAGATCACGGCATGAGGCAGGGCTGTACGAGGCGAACCGCGCTGGGCATGGCGTTGGCTCTGCCGTTGGCGACCGGCGCGCAGGCCCAGGCCGCCACGCTCAAGTTCGGCTATCTCGCCGATCCGTCGCATGAAGCCGCGTTGTGGGCTTTGCGGAACGGCAAGGTGGCTTCTCCGACGCTGCGCATCGAGAGCACGCCGCTCGATATCGCGGCGCTGATCCAGGCGACCGCCGCGCGCAGCTACGACGTCATCGAGACCGCCGCAATCGCGGTGCCGCGCGCTCGGGAACGTGGGCTCGACCTGCGCATCATCGGCACCGGCCTGCGCTATCACACGTCCGGCGAGGGTTCCGACATCTGGGTCAGGCGCGACAGCCCGATCAAGTCCGCCGCCGACCTCAAGGGCAAGAAGCTCGCGATCTACGCGATCGGCTCGGCAGGCACGACGCTGATCCGGATCGCGCTCGCCGATGTGCACGGCTTCAACGTCGCCCAGCGCGGCGGCGATATCGAACTCGTCGAGATGCCGGCGCCGGCCATGCCGGCCGCGCTGGCGGCGGGCCGGGTCGATGCGGCGACGCTGATCCATGCCCAGGCCTTCCAGGCGCAGACGACGGGCGAATTCGTTTCGATCGCCCGCACGGCCGGCGACATGACGCAGCGCTTCGGCGTCCGCATGGTTTCCGCCGTGCTGGCCGGATATGGCGACAAGCTCGACGCCCAACCGGCACTTTACCAGGAGTTCCTGCGCGCGCTGCGGGCTTCGGTCGATTACGCGCTCGCCAACCAGGACGAGGTCTTCGCAGCCGTCGGCAAGGAGACGCAGACCGACCCCGAGTTCTTCAAGGCCTGGTTCACGCGCTTTTCCGAGTTCCCGGTGACGCTGCTGCCCGACGACGTCAAGGCGATCGACATCCTCTGGAAACGCTCGGTCGAGATGGGGATCCTGACAAAGCTGCCGCCGATGAACGAGGCGATCTGGCAGAAGGTCAATCGCGGCTGATGCCTGTCTCGTCGGCACCGAGGGGGACAGCGACAAGCCTCTGGCGCCTGCTGCAGCGCGACATCGTTCTGCACGGCTTCACCGTTGCCTTCGCGGCGGCATGGTGGGGCTACGCGCAGCTGGTGCCAGCCTATCTCCTGCCGGGCCCCCGGCCGGTGCTGCAGCGCATGGCGCAGTTCCTGACCGACCCCACGCTGACCGTGCAACTTCTGGCTTCGCTGGGCCATGTCGCGGCCGCGCTCGTGCTTTCGTTCTTGATCGGCGGCACGCTCGCGGTCGCCGCCCATGCGGTGCCGCCGTTGCGCCTGTTGATCGATGCGAGGATGACCCCATTGCTCAATGCCTTCTCGGGGATCGGCTGGCTTTTCCTTGCTATACTCTGGTTTGGGATCAACAGCGTGACCGTCGTTTTCGCGGTGACGCTCATCCTGACGCCGTTCACGACCATCAATATCAGGACCGGCCTGAACGAACTCGATCGCGAGCTCGTCGAGCTTGGCCGCAGCCTGACGCGTAGCCGGTTGCCGCGGATCCGGACGTTGATTGTCCCGATGCTCGTGCCTTTCGTCTTCGCCGCGCTGCGGACCGGCTTCGGCGTCGCCTGGAAGGTCGTGCTGACGGCCGAGCTCTTCGGCGGCAATGTCGGCGTCGGCTACCTGCTCAACACGGCGCGGCAGGAGTTCGACACCGAGACGATCTTTGCCATCATCGTCTTCATCATCCTGTTCGTTGCGCTGACGGAGACGGTGCTGTTCCGACCGCTGCAGCGCCGGCTCGACAGGCGTTATCGCCATGGCTGAGCCGCAAGCCGCCCGTCCCCGCGCCGGCCTGATGTCGCACGGTCTCGCGGAAGGCGCGATCCTGCTCTTCGTGCTGTTGTGGTGGTCGACGGCGCGGGGCCTGCCCGCCTTCGTGCTGCCGGGACCCTGGGACGTGCTGCGGACTTTCGGGACGATCCTGGTCGAGCCCTCGCTGCTCATCCATGTCGGCGTCAGCTTCGCCCGGATCACGGCGGCGCTTATGCTCACCATGGCGCTCGCGATCGGGCTCGGACTGGCGGCGCGGGCCTCCGAGCTCTTCTCCCTCGTGCTGGAAGCGCGCATCCTGCTTGTACTGAATTCGTTTCCCGGCGTCGGCTGGGCGATCCTTGGCGTGATGTGGTTCGGCGTCTCGAACGGCACCGTTATCTTCATCCAGGTGGCGATCGTGCTTCCGTTCTGCCTCATCGCCGTGCTCGAAGGCTTTCGCCAGATCGATGCCGAACTGGAGGAGATGGGCCGTAGCTTCACGCGGAGGCGTTGGCTAAGTTTTACCAACGTCACGCTGCCGCTGCTCGCGCCGTTCCTGATCTCGGGCCTGCGCGTGGCAACAGGCATCGCGTGGAAGATCGCGCTCGTCGCCGAACTTTTTGGAGCCCAAACCGGGCTGGGCTACTTGCTCGTTCAGGCGCAGTCCAACGCCAACGCTGCGATGGTTTTCGCCATCTGCCTCGTCATCGTCGTCATCGTCTTCGCGCTGGACCGGCTGCTGCTGCGTCCGCTGGCGCAGGCCTATTCGCGCAATCAGGGAGGAACCTCATGACAGCCTGGACCACGACGCGCATCGGGCCTGCGCCCTTCATCGCCGTCGATCATGCAGGCCGGGGCGAGCTCGTCGTCTTCATGCACGGCATCGGCGGCAACAAGCGCAACTGGCACGACAATCTGCCAGCTTTTTCCGAGCGGTTCCACGCCGTCGCCTGGGATGCGCGTGGCTATGGCGAAAGCGACGATTACGAGGGGGACCTGATTTTCCGCGATTTTTCGCATGATCTGGCGCGTGTGCTGGACCATTTCGGCGCCGCGAAGGCGCATATTGTCGGCCTGTCCATGGGCGGTCGCATCGCCATGGATTTCGTCGAAACCTACCCCGAACGCGCGCTGACGCTTTCGCTATGCGATACGCATCGCGGCTTCTCGCATTTCAGCGAGGAGAAGAAGGCTGAGTTCATCCGACTCAGGAAGGAGCCGCTAGTCAACGGCGGCGAGCCCAAGGACATCGCCGGTCCGGTGGCGAAGACGCTGGTCAGCGCCAATGCCAGCCAGGAAGCGCTCGACAAGCTGATCGACAGCATGACCCGCCTACACAAGGCGAGTTACATCAAGAGCATCGAATCGACGGTGCGTACCGATACCCATGACAGGCTCGGCGAGATCGCGGTGCCGACCCATGTCGTGTGCGGCGGCGAGGACCGGCTGACCACGCCCGAGATGGCGCGCGAGATCGCCGGCATGATCCCCGGCGCGGAGCTGACGATTATTCCGGGCGCCGGCCATCTGGTGAACATCGAAAAGCCGCGCGAATTCGACAAAGCGGTGATTGGCTTCATTACTAGGCATAGTAGAGCGCCCGCCGCATGATCGCGCCGGCTCCGACGAAGCGGCGACGTCCGGTTGCGACCTCGCCGCGCGATCGCGTGGCGAGGGTCGCGCGCGACCTGTTCATCGCCCATGGTTTCGCCGCCGTCAGCATCGACGAGATCGCGCGCCGCGCCCAGGTCTCGAAGCCGACGATCTATGCCCATTTCGGCGACAAGGAGCGGTTGTTCCTGCATATTCTCGAAACCGCCTGCACAAGGCTGATCGCGCCGCTAATTAGCGAGGATGCGCGGGGTCGGCCGATCGCAGAGGTGCTGCGCAACCACGCCCATCACTATGCACGTGCCGTGCTGGCGCCCGAGGTGGTGGCCCTGCACCGGCTCTGCGTAGGCGAGGCTCAGCGCTTTCCGTCCATCAGCCGGCGCTATTTCGAGCAGGGACCCGAGATGGCCCATAAGGCGTTGGCGGCCTTCCTGCAGGAGCGCGCCGATGCCGGAGAGATCGCTTGCGCCGATTGCGACCTCGCGGCCTGGCACTATGCGTCACTCGTGATCGCGACGGCACGCACGCGCCTGCTGTTCCGCGTCGAGGATGCTCCGCATTGGCCCGAGATCGATCGCATGGTGGCATCAGCCGTCGAACTTTTCCTGCGGGGTATAGCGGCCGACGCTTGATTACCGATAGGCCTCTCGTGCGTCCGCTTTTGGGCGGCGTCTCAACGTCGGCAATTGGCGCTGAGAGTTAGCGAGATCCTAGCGACATTGGCAGTTGCCGGCGAGGTTTGGATGCGATCGTTCTCTCGCGGTATCATATCAGCAGCTGGGGCGAATGCTGGCTGACAGAGTAGACCAAAGCAGTCCGTCATTCCCCTGGAAGGAATGACGGACGATTGTCGAGGTTTCTATCGTCAGCCCAGCATCCGAGACGTTTCGCCCGCGGATTTCTGGCTGCAGGGCGCTTATCCGCGATTCAACGCAGCACCCAGGTTTTCGAGAACACCGAGCTGCTGCAGGATGACCGACGGCAGGTTGTAGCAGTGGAAGGAGGTGACCTTCCCGTCCTTCAGGTGGAACACGTCGCAGCACGGCGCATCCATCCTTTTGCCGGTTGCGGGTAAGATCCCGCCGGCCATGTAGAAATCGCCCTTATGCGTGCCCTGCAGGGCCAATTCGACGATCACGACGTCGTCTTTCACGTAGAAGTCGTACAGCTCGCGATGCATGTCAGGAAACGCCGCGACCATCGCGTCGACAGGCAGGCCGATCTCCTTGCCATAGTATTTCCTGCCGCCCGGTACGTCGTAGAAATAGCCGTCCTCGGCGAACAGCGAGATGAATCTGTCCGTGTCCTTGGACGACGCCTCTGCTAGCGCGTAGAGGCTGCGGATGATGTCTTCATTGGTCAGCATGACTGGAAACGCCTGTTGGATTTAGTCTGTGAATGGAAAGGGCTGCCGCCGGATGCGGCTGTCTGATGACTGTTTGCAACTCAGATCTGGACCTGGCCGCCATCGACGAAGAGCTCGATGCCGTTGACGAAGCTCGCCTCATCGGATGCGAGGAACAGAACGGCCTTCGCAATTTCCTCGGGCTGACCGACCCTGCCTGCAGGGATCAGGCTGGCGAGATAGTCCTTGGTGCCTTTCGCCTGGTCACCGCCGCCGAAGAGCTCGTCGAGCCCTGCCGTCTCGGTCACGCCGGGGCTGATCGCGTTGACGCGGATGTGCCGATCCTTGAGATCCAGAATCCAGTTCCGGGCGAAGTTGCGCACCGCGGCCTTGGTGGCGGAATAGACGCTGAAGGCCGGCGTGCCGGAAATGCTGGTGGTCGAGCTGGTCAGGATAACCGAAGCCCCGTCCTTCAGCAGCGGAAGCGCCTTCTGGACGGTGAAGAGCACACCCTTCACGTTGGTGTCGAAGGTGCGCTGGTAATGCTCCTCGGTGATCGCGCCGAGAGGTGCCATTTCACCGCCGCCCGCATTGGCGAAGACCACGTCGATCTGCGCATGCTTCTGCTGGATGGCATCGTAGAGCCGATCGATGTCGGCGAGCTTCGACATGTCCCCGCGGACACCGGTGACCTTGCCGCCGATCTGCTTCACCGCGGCGTCGAGCGCGTCCTGCCGGCGGCCGGTGATGAACACCGAGGCACCTTCGGCGGCGAAAGCTTTGGCGGCCGCGCGGCCGATGCCGCTGGTCCCGCCCGTGACGACCACAACCTTGTTGTCGAATCTGCTGTTCATTATCGATCTCCTCGAAGTCTGTAGGCGGCGAAGCGCCGCTGCCCTTCTGACATGCGATAAGAACGATGATGCGTGTAGTCGCCGAATATGGCACTCATCGTTCCACAGACGGAACGATGATGAAGATCGACTTGAACGACTACGCCTATTTCGCCGAGGTCGTGGCTCACGGTGGCTTCGCCCCGGCCGGCCGGGCGCTGCGCGAACCCAAATCGAAGCTCAGCCGGCGCATTGCAGCGCTGGAGGAGCGGCTTGGGCTACGGCTGATCGAACGATCAAGCCGGCGCTTCCGCGTGACCGATACGGGCCTTGCCTTTTACGATCGCTGCCGGGCGATCATGGCGGAGGCGGAGCAGGCCGAGGCGCTGGTCATGCAGGCTCAGTTGGAACCGCATGGCCGCATCCGCTTCAGCTGTCCCACCGGCATGTTGGAGCCGATCTCGGGCCTGATATCGTCCTTCCTGGCCAAATATCCCAAGGTGCGTCTGCAGCTCGTTGCGACTGACCGGCCCGTCGATCTGATCGCGGAGCGGATCGATCTGGCGCTGCGGGTTCGCGCGGCCCTGACGAGCGACGCCGCCCTGACGATGCGCACGCTTGGGCTCTCGACACGCATTCTCGTCGCCGCGCCACGGCTCGCGAGCCAGGTGGCCGACGTTACCCAGTTGGCCGCGCTGCCCACCCTCGCGACCAGTGACGATGCGGACGATCTGGAATGGCAGCTCGAATCCGAAGACGGCGGCACTCGCGCCGTCCGTATCACGCCACGGATGGGTTGCGCCGATATGATGGCGGTTCGCCAGGCCGCTATCGACGGACTGGGCGTTGCGATCTTGCCCGATCATGTCTGCCGTGAAGCGCTGTCCGACGGGCGCCTCGTCCGGGTCCTGCCAGCTTGGCACGGGCTTAAAGGCATCGTGCACTTGGTCTTCACAACTCGGCGCGGGCTGCCTCCAGCGGTCCGGGGACTGATCGATCATCTCGCGGCTGGATTTCAGAGAGAGTTGGCCGCGAAGGCGTCGATGTGAGGCAGACGTTCGGCGGCGAGGCGCCACACTCCATGCGGAGACCTGGATTCTGCTGGGTCGGTCCGTCCATGGCGCAGCTCGCACATCCTCCGCCAGCCATGAAGCGGCAATGAGTTCGGGCCATTAAGCGACGTTGTCGCTTCCGGAAAAATTTGAACGTGAGACTTGGAATGGGCGTCCCCGAAGAGGCGGCCGGCTCGATAGCTTCAGCCTGTTTGGGCGCGGATACCCTCAGCGCAAGCGCCGGCAAAGACGGTCTTCGTCCGGATGCCATATGCGCGCTCTATGTCACGCCGGTCTGGCTTTGCCGATCCGGTCAGTTCAGGGCAAGCATGAGCTGTCGCAGCGATGGAAGAGCGGGATTGCGATTATCGCGACGCCAAACAACATGGAACTCCGTTGCTGCTGATTGGCCGAGCTGGATCGGCCGGAGGACGACATTGTCGAAACACGCATTGCGCGTTTCTTCTGGAACAATCGCTATACCGAGGCCGGTGCTGACGAGAGAGACGATGCCCTGGGCCTGGCTCATGAATTGTACGAAATTTGGCTGAACACCGGCTGCCCGGAACGCACCGATGAGGACATCGTGCATAAATCGGCCGGCAGTTGAATACATGATGAAGGGCTCGCGGTGAATTTGCGCGAGCTGCGGACGGCGCCTGCCGGCGAGATGATGCTCGACTGGAAGGGCGAGCGCGAAACCCGAGCGGTAGACACAAGCCGAGTCAAAATCCTCGTGGACGCTGACAGGTCTGGCGACGCCGATATCGATCCTGCCAAAGGCGAGCGCCTCCTCCTGCTCGACGGAACTGAGCTCCTCGAAGATGAGCTCGATATGGGGGAGGTCCGTCCGTGCGCGGCGCACCAAGCGCGGCAAGTAGTCATAGGTTGACGCTGCTGCGAACCCGACTCTGACGGTGCCCGCCGAGGGCTGTGCCGCCTCCCGCGCGATCTTCATAGCCACTTCGCTGCGCTGCAGGATCCCGCGCGCCTCCGCCAGGAAAGCCCGGCCAGCCGAAGTCAGCTCGACGGAGCGGCTCGTGCGATTGAACAGCGCGACCTTCAGCGTCTGTTCCAGCGTCTGAATCTGACGGCTGAGGGGAGGCTGCGTGATGTGAAGGCGTTTAGCCGCCCGTCCGAAATGGAGCTCGGACGCGACCGCGACGAAGGAGCGGAGCTGGGAAAGCTCGAACATCAATGCTCAATTGGTATTGTTTCGATCCAAAATTGAGCTTGGACGAGAATTGATTATCCGTCTACCTCCTAGCTGAGTTCACCCGCCCAGGCGGGGCATGCCCCGGAGAGGGCAGCGCAGCGGAGTTTGCTGAGCGAGGGAGGAAAGCGACGCCGGCAACACTCCGACGATATCGGCTCTGCGACACGAGGCCTGCGGCACTGCCGGCGCGATCATGGCGCGTCGGGCCGCGCAAGGCCGCTTTGCTCAGCTCTGTGACTGAATATCGCCGCTGGCCGCGCCGAGGCGACCCGCAGTCGCATCAATCGAAACATTCGGTTTTCAGCCCCATCAGGAGAGTCATTCAGTGAACGAAACGATGTCATGGACCATCGCGGCCAATCCGCTCACCGCCGGCCTCGAAGCGGGCGAGGCGACGACCGACCGAATCGCCTGGGTCAAGCTGTCACTGGTCTTCCTCCCGCTGGCGGCCCCCATAAGCGACGCGAAGGTGCTGACGGGGCGCCAAAGGCCTTTGACCGAGATCGCCTTCCTCTTTGCCGAGATCGAAACCGAGCAGGGCCATAGCGGCATTGGTTACAGCTACTCCAAGCGCGCCGGCGGCTCCGGCCAGTTCGCTCATGCCAAGGAGATCGCGCATGAGCTGATAGGCGAGGATCCGAACGACATCGCCCGGCTCTGGGATAAGCTTGTCTGGGCCGGCGCCTCGGTGGGTCGCAGCGGATTGTCGACACAGGCGATCGCCGCCTTCGACATCGCGCTCTGGGACCTGAAGGCCAAGCGCGCCCGGCTGCCGCTTGCGAAGCTGCTTGGCGCACACCGGGACTCGGTGCGCTGCTACAACACCTCCGGCGGTTACCTTTCGATGCCGATCGAGGAGGTCAAGGACCGGGTGTCGATGGCCCTCGAAAACGGCATCGGCGCGATTAAGCTCAAGGTCGGCCAGCCCGATCCGAACGTCGACCTGAAGCGCATCGAAGCTGTTCGCGAGCATATCGGCGACGTGCCGCTGGCCATCGACGCGAACCAGCAATGGGACCGCACGACGGCTCTGCGGTTCGGCCGCATCGCCGAACAGTTCAACCTGACTTGGATCGAGGAGCCGCTCGACGCCTACGACTACGAAGGACATGCCGCGCTCGCGGCCGAACTCGCAACTCCCATCGCCACGGGCGAGATGCTGACCAGCGTCGACGAACATTACGAGCTGATCCGGCACAACTCGGTCGACTTCATCCAGCCCGATGCTCCGCGCGTCGGCGGCGTCACACCGTTTCTGAAGATTCTCGCCCTCGCTGACCACCGCAAGCTGCAGCTCGCACCGCATTACTGCATGGAGATCCACCTCCATCTCACAGCCGCCTATGGCCGCGAGCCATGGGTCGAGCATTTCGAATGGTCGGAAGCGATGTTCAACGAGACGCTCGAGATCAGGAACGGCCGCATGATCGTGCCTAACCGGCCCGGCCTCGGCTTCAGCCTTAGCGAGCAGGCCCGCAGTTGGACCCAGGAACAGGCCGAGGTCGGCAAGCGGAGGTGAGCCTTCACCGAGCCCAGGCTCGTTCGCATGAGGCTGCGCCGAATGCCGGGATACGGCACGCGAAAAATCAAAGGAAACGCCACAATCCCAGGGGATACGCCATGAAAATAAACTTATCGAAGTGCTTCATGCTTGCGACCGCGGCGCTAGGCATCGGCGGGCTGGCCTCGTCTATGCCTGTCGCGGCCCAGAGCTATCCTACCAAGCCAATTACCTTCATCGTTCCTTTCCCCCCGGGAGGAACCAGTGACACCATGGGACGACTTGTCGCCCAGGAGCTCGGTAAATCCCTTGGACATACGGTCGTGGTGGAAAACCGCGCTGGCGCGAACGGCAACATCGGTTCTGCCGCGGCCGCGCGCGCGGCACCGGATGGCTATACGCTGATCCTTTCGGGTGTCGGATCGCATGCCATCAACGCCGGCATCTATAAAAACCTGCTGGCCGATCCCATAACCGACTTCACGCATATCACCCTGATCGCATCGGGTGCGAACGCCATCGCCGTCAATTCGGCCTTCCCCGCCAAGACATTGAAGGAGCTGATCGATCTGGCGAAGAAGGAGCCGGGCAAGTACAACTACGCCAGCTCAGGCGTCGGCTCTTCCGGCCATATGGCGATGGAGCTGTTTAAGATGAAGGCCGGCGTCAAGATCGACCACATCCCCTATCGCGGAGGTGCACCGGCGATGACCGATGTCATGGGCGGGCAGGTGCCGATCCTGATCACCAATGCCGATGCGATTCTGCCCCATGTCAAGACCGGCAAGCTGCGCATTCTCGCGGTGACCAGTGCCGAACGGAACGCGATGTATCCGGACACGCCGACGATCGCAGAAAGCGGTTTTCCCGACGTCGTAGCGGTGTCATGGACGGGCATCTCGGCTCCGGCAAAGCTGCCGGCCGAAATCGTCGCTCGCTTGCAGCAAGAGACGGCCAAGGCGGTAAAGGGGCCGATCGAGAAAAGGCTCGAGGCTGTCGGTCTCGTGTCGGGCGGGATTAGTTCGGCGGACTTCAATAAGTTCGTCGCCGGCGAGGTCGCCAAGTGGAAGGCGGTAGCTGAGAGCGCGGGCATCACGGCCGAATAGCGGACCGGCTGCTAGTCGTCGGGCGGCACGAACTTCGCAGTGTGTCGCGGACCTTGCCGTTGGCTGGTCAACCATTGCGCCGATGGGCGCCCTGACAGGAGGGGAATGATGCTTCGTAGCCCGAAGGATTTTGGGGCGGGCCTTCTGTATGTTGGGCTGGGCCTTGCAGCGTTGTGGTTCGGGCGGGACTATTCGGTCGGCTCGGCCGGGCGGATGGGTCCCGGCTATTTCCCGCTGGTGCTCGGTAGCCTGATGGTGCTGATCGGGATCGCCAGCTTGGTGCGCTCCTTCCTCGTCGCCGGCTCGCCGATCGGCGCCGTCGCCTGGAAGGCGCTCGTCCTGATCGTCGGGGCGACCTCCCTGTTCGGCTGGCTGCTGCCGCGGGCGGGGACGATCGTCGCGCTGATGGCGCTGATCCTGGTCAGTGGCACCGCCAGCCGGCACTTCCGCCTCGACTGGCGCAACCTCGCCATCGCGCTTGCTATGACGCTCGCCTGCGTCCTCGTCTTCATCAAGGGGCTGGGCGTACCGATGCCGATCCTCGGCTCGTTCTTCGGTTAGGCGGCGGCACATGGACATCCTTGGCAATCTCTGGCTCGGCTTGACCACGGCCGGCACCTTCGCGAACCTGCTCTATTGCTTCATCGGCGTCTTCCTCGGCACCGCGATCGGGGTGCTGCCAGGGCTGGGGCCGACTGCCACCATCGCCATGCTGCTGCCAATCACCTTCGGCCTGCCGCCGGAATCGGCCCTGATCATGCTGGCGGGCATCTATTACGGCGCCCAGTACGGCGGCTCGACCACCGCCATCCTGGTCAACCTGCCCGGTGAGAGCTCATCCGTCGTCACCGCGCTCGACGGCTACCAGATGGCCCGCCAGGGCAAGGCAGGACGCGCGCTCGCCACTGCGGCCATCGGCTCCTTCTTCGCCGGCACCGTCTCGACGATCCTGGTCGCGCTGTTCGCGCCGCCGCTGGCCGAACTCGCCCTCAAATTCGGTCCGGCCGAGTACTTCTCCCTGATGGTGCTCGGCCTCGTCGCCTCGATCGTGCTGGCCAATGGCTCGCTTCTGCACGCCGTCGGCATGATCGTGCTCGGCCTGCTGCTCGGACTGATCGGTGCCGATATCAACTCCGGCACCGCGCGCTACACCTTCGGCCTCCCCGAACTCCAGGACGGCATCGGCTTCGTGATCGTCGCCATGGGTGCTTTCGCGCTTGGCGAGATTGTCTCAAATCTCGAGGACGAGACTGGCCGATCGGTGATGCTGGAGAAGGTCACCGAGCTGATGCCGACGCGCGAGGACTGGGGACGGATCTGGGCGCCGATCCTGCGCGGGACCGGCTTGGGTTCGGTGCTCGGCATCCTGCCCGGCGGCGGCGCCATGCTCGCATCTTTCGCTGCCTACTCGCTGGAGAAGAAGGTCTCGCGGACGCCTCAAGCGTTCGGCAAGGGCGCGATCGAGGGCGTGGCCGGCCCCGAAAGCGCCAACAACGCCGGGGCCCAGACCTCCTTCATCCCGATGCTGACGCTGGGCATTCCCTCGAACCCGGTGATGGCATTGATGATCGGCGCCATGATCATCCAGGGCATCCAGCCCGGCCCGTCGGTGATGACCGAGCAGCCGAGGCTGTTCTGGGGCATCATCGCCTCAATGTGGCTCGGCAACCTGATGCTGCTCGTGCTGAACTTGCCGCTGATCGGAATCTGGGTGCGGATGATCCGCGTGCCCTATCATAACCTATTCCCGGCGATCCTGGTGTTCTGCGCGATTGGCGTCTTCAGCCTGAACAACACCACATTCGACGTATATCTGATGGGGCTGTTCGGCGTGCTCGGCTACGTTTTCCGCAAGTTCGACTGTGAGCCGGCGCCGATGCTGCTGGGCTTCATCCTCGGCCCTATGATGGAAGAGCATCTGCGCCGCGCCCTGCTGATCTCCAGGGGCGACCCACTCATCTTCGTCACCCGCCCAATCAGCGCCGCTATGCTGGTCGGCGCCGCAATCCTCCTCGCCACCGTCCTCGCGCCCGCAATCCGAAAAAGCCGCCAGGAAGCATTCCAGGAAGATGGGTGACCGAGATGACGCCTGACGATGAGCCGAAAAAGGGACCGGAGAACCTGCGCAGCGTTCGGTGGGGTGCGAAGGACGATTTTGCCGCGACGGTGCAGGAGAGAAAACTAATCGATCGTATATCGAACCACATAATAGGCGTACAGAGCCGTTTCTGAAGTATTGTTATAAATTCTATGTATAATAATCCGTCAGCATTCACGTGGGTTCAGCCCGAAAGCTCTCCAGCGCGTAATTTGGCAGCGGCCACGGCCTTGCGCATCAGCGGTTTCATGCCGTCCTCGGCCATCAGCACCTCGAGCGCAGCAGCGGTGGTCCCGCCGGGCGAGGTCACGTTCTGGCGCAGCGTGCCGGGCGGCAGCGGCGACTGGAACAGCAATTCGCCGGCCCCCTCCACCGTTGCCCGCGCCAACCGCTCCGCGACATCGGCCGGCAGGCCGGCGTCCTTGCCGGCAGCGGCCAGGCATTCGACGAGGTGGAAGACATAGGCCGGTCCCGACCCCGATATCGCGGTCACCGCATCGATCAGCCCCTCGTCGTCGAGCCATTCGACCTTGCCGATGCTGCCGAGCAAGGCATCAGCGGTGGCACGCTGCGCCGCGCTGACACCCTTGCCGGGTGCGGCCGCAGTGGCGCCGCGCTGCACTGCGGCCGGCAGGTTCGGCATGGCTCGGATGATCGCGTTGGCGTTAGGCAGGCGCGCCGAAAGATCGCCCAGCGTCTTGCCGGCAAGGATCGAGATCAGCAGCGTCTTGGGATGGATGAAGGCCTGCACGGCCGGCGCCGCGGTATCGAGCATCTGCGGCTTGGTCGCGAGCACGACGACCTCGGCGGCGGGGATGTCCTTGGCGGAAGGGTTGACCCGCATGCCCTTCTCTTGGGCGAGCGCGAACATCTCTTCCGACGGCTTGGGATCGATCAGGCTGATACCCCTCGGATCGATACCGATGCGCAGCCAGCCCTCCAGCATTGCGCCACCCATTTTGCCGGCGCCGATCAGCACCAGCGATTGCGCGCAACAAACTGCGGGGGATTTTGTGTGTACCATGGGGCCTCCCGGAGTGAGATAAATAACATGGCGCCCGGATAAACGAGTTAATCAATTTTCGCTAGGATATAGCGAATTTATCCGAGTTTGAGTAGTATAGCTCAGCGGATTGCGCAAACTATGAATAGATTTCCTGATTTTAGGGCGGTTAACTGTATTGCTGGCGCGCCGGAGAGATGAATATTGCTTTCGACTTTTCCCGCCGAATAGGCCAAAGTATCCTCAGTGTGCAGGACGGAAATTGTGGGGCCCGAAAATTCTTCATCAGTCCTAATGGTGATGCACGGTTTTCAGGCGTCTTTCGATGAAGCGGCTATAGGAGCCCATGCCGTAGCTGAACACGGCATAGACCAGCGCCGCGAAGATATAGCCCTCCAGCACGGCGATGCCCTGCCAGACCGGATCGCGCATCGCCGAGCGGACTGTGTCGAGGAAGTCGAGCAGGCCGATGATGGTGACCAGCGTCGTGTCCTGGAAGAAGCCGATGAAGATGTTGACCAGCGGCGGGATCACGATCTTCAGCGCCTGCGGCAGCACGATCTTGCGCATCGACAGCCAGTAGCCGAGGCCAAGCGAGGCCGCCGCCTCGTGCTGGCCCTTCGGCACGGCCTGCAGGCCGCCGCGCACGGTTTCGGCGATATAGGCGCCGGCGAAGATGATGATCGCGACCTGGGCTCGCAGCAATTTGTCGATGGTCACGCCATCCGGCATGAACAGCGGCAGCATCACCGAGGCCATGAACAGGATCGAGACCAGCGGCACGCCGCGCACCATCTCGATGAAGACGACGGCGATGACCTGGATCGCCGGCAGCTTCGAGGAGCGCGCCAGCGCCAAGAGCACGCCGAGGACGAAGCCGAAGGCGAGGCCGACCGAGGAGAGCATGAAGGAGAGCGGCAGGCCGCCCCAGTTCGTGGTGTTGACCACGGTGAGGCCGAAGACCCCGCCATACATCAGCACGCCGCAGGTGATGACGACGGCGAGCCAGAGCCAGAGCAGGCGGCGCGACCAGAAGCGCGGGATCATCGAATAGATCATCGCACCCAGGAAGAGCAGCACCGCCAGTGCCGGCCGCCAGTGCTCGTCATAGGGGTAGAAGCCGAAGATCATGAAGCGCAGCTTCGCCGCCAGGAACGGCCAGCAGGCGCCGGCTCCGGCCGCAGCCTTGCAGGTCTGCGGGCCGCCCTCGACGATGGCGCGGGTGACGAGCCAGCCCCAGGCGCCGGTGATCAGACGATAGATCAGCCAGAGGCAGGCGAAGGTGACGACGGCGTTGAAGGGCGAGCCGATATAGGGCTTGAGCAGGGCGAACCAGCTTTGCGCTGGCCGCGTCGGACGCTCGTCGGGGACGGATGCGAGGGTGTTGAGCTGAGCGGTGTCGGTCATCTCAACGCTCCACCAGTGCGACGCGGGCGTTGTACCAGTTCATCAGCATGGAGATCGTGATCGACATGCCCAGATAGACCATCATGAAGATGGCAATGCCCTCGATCGCCTGCCCGGTCTGGTTCATTGTGGTGTTCGAGACCATCACGAGGTCGGGATAGCCGATGGCGATGGCCAGCGACGAGTTCTTGAAGGTCGAGAGATAGGAGCTGGTCAGCGGCGGAATGATCACGCGCAGCGCCTGCGGGAGGACCACGAGCCGCATGGTCTGGCGGTCATGCAGGCCGACCGAGCGCGCGGCCTCCCACTGCCCGCGCCCGACCGAGAGGATGCCGGCGCGGACGATTTCGGCGATGCCCGCGGAAGCCGAGAGGCCGAGCCCGACCAAGAGCGCGGTAAATTCAGGCGTGACCTGCACGCCACCGGTGATGCGGAAGCGGCCCTTTTCCGGCCAGTTCACCACCATGTCCGGCTGGAAGACCAGCATGGCCAGGAGGACCGGGACGACGAGCGCGGCCAGGACATAGGGCCAGGCCATGCGGCTCTGGCCGGTGGCGACGCGCTTGCGGCGGAAGGCCGACGCGACGATGCAAGCCAGCACGATGCCGAGGACGGCGGCCGCGAGCACGCCAGAATGTGCCGATGACCAGCGCAGCGAGGGCACGATCAGGCCGCCATTGCTGAGAAAGACATCGGGCAGGATCTGCCAGGCTTCGCGCACCGGCGGGAAGACCGCGACGATGAGCGCATACCAGAGGAAGAGATAGAGCAGCAGCGGCACGTTACGCAGCGCCTCGACATAGAGAAGGGCCAGCGTTGAGAGGATCGGATTGCGCGACAGCCGGGCGATGCCGACGGCGAGGCCCAGCACGGTCGACAGGGCGACCGCGAAGACCGAGACCCAGACCGTGTTGAGCAGGCCGACCAGGATGGCGCGGCCATAGGTGTCGCCGGAATCGTAGGAGATGAAGGACTGGCTGATGACGAAGCCGGCGGGCCGGGAGAGATAGGCGAAGCCCGTTGCGATGTTCTGGTCCGCCAGCTTCCGCGAGACGGTGCTGAAGAGATAGAAGCCGATGCCGACGACGAGCGCGACCGCGACGACCTGGTAGAGTACGGCGCGGACGCGCACGTCATAGAGCAGCCGCACCGGGCTGGAATCGGAGGTGGCCATCGGGCTGTTCCGGGCTGGGGACGCATCGGCCGCGCGGCGGCGGCCGATGGTCTCAGGTCAATCGAGGGAACGCACGTCAGGCCGGGATCACCGGAACGGCGGGGAATAGAGCAGGCCGCCCTTGTTCCAGAGCTGGTTGGGGCCGCGCGAGAGGCCGAGCGGGGTCTTCTCGCCGAGGTTGCGCTCGAAGATTTCGCCGTAATTGCCGAGCTGCTTGATGGCGTTATAGGCCCATTTGTTGTCGAGGTTCAGCATCTTGCCGAGATCGCCGCTGACGCCGAGCAGGCGCTGGATCTCGGGATCCTTGCTCTTGAGCTGCTCGTCGATATTGCCCTTGGTGATGCCATATTCCTCGGCCGCGATCAGGGCGTTGACCGTCCAGGAGACGATATCGCGCCAGTTGCTGTCGTTCTGGCGGACGACGGGGGCAAGCGGCTCCTTGGAGATCGTCTCGGGCAGGATCACGTATTGCTTGGGGTCATTGGCGATGGCGCGAACCGAGGCCAGATCTGAGCGGTCGGAGGTAATCACGTCGCAGCGGCCGGAGAAGAAGGCGTTACGCCACTCGTCGGGATTCTCGAAGACCACCGCCTCGTACTTGATGTTGCGCGGCTTGAAGTAGTCCTCGAGGTTCTGCTGGGTCGTGGTCCCCGGCTGCACGCAAATTGCCGCTTGCGACAACTCCGCCGCGCTCTTCACGCCGAGCTTGGCTGTGGCCATCAGGCCCTGGCCGTCGTAGAAAACGACCGGCGCAAAATCGAGGCCGAGCGAAGCGTCGCGCGAGAAGGTGGCCGTGGTCTGGCGCGAGAGCAGATCGACCTCGCCGGACTGAAGGCCCTGGAAGCGCACATTGGTGTTGAGCGGAACGAAGTCGACCTTGTCGGGCACGCCGAAGATGGCGGAGGAGACGGCACGGCAGACATCGGCGTCGAAGCCCTGGCGAACGCCCTTGTCATCGGCATAGGAGAAGCCTGCAGAACTTGGAGATACCCCGCAGAGAATCCGACCCCGCTTTTTGACGGCCTCCAACGTCGCTTGTGCGGAGGCAGGCGAAATAAATGCGGAAAAGGCCGCAGCGGCGAGGCCCATCGCAAGAAGGGTCTTGGGAAGCTGGTTCATGGAATCCCCTTTGCTTTACATTATTTGTTATGTTGCGTCATCACGCGGTCGTGGCGACCAATGGCGACCGTAATACTCAGCCAACGAGCGCGGTATTCGTTCGATTTTATATCAGTAATGTGCACCCATTATGCTTTTCAAATTTTTGCTGCGGGCTTGCTGCCCGCCGGATTGGGTGGGTAATTTACAATAAGCGCTCGAATTATTTTTCCCGAAAGAAAATAAGGTTCGGCGACATTTAGGTGTCGCCGTTGGACAAATTTAGGATGTATTGAAGCGGTGTGCTGGAAAATCTGAGGCTGTATATTTGAAATAATTATAAATCAATGTTTTGACAAATCGAGTATCTGCATCTGTTGGTTATATTAATAAAATACAGTTAGTACGTTATCGTGTGTAATATTGAAAATTCGCGCTCGGACGGGGATATTTTGTAGATGTGGTGTTTCCTGTTGCGCGTATGTTGTCGAATTTCGCTCGCCCAGCGGCCTGCTTCGCAAGCTTCGGCCCAGGCCTCACTCTCCAAAACCTTTGGATCATCGATTTCGTAAATGGCGGTGTAAATCGGGTCGGGCTCAGGCATAGGGACCAGCTCACCCCCAATGCGGATCCGAAAAGGCTGACCCTTCATCCGGGTGACCTTCCGAACGCCGGGAACCGAGGCCAGATGAGCGGCGTGCTCATCGTAGATTTCATTGAATAAACGCTCGTGTTCGAGAGCCACGTCCATGGAAGCGATCAAGACATACGGAGCCGAGAACGGCATTCGGTCATCCTTCCGTTTGCATCACCACCGGGGATGCGTGGGCGAGCACATTCATTAAGTCATACCCTGGTGCATCGCGCTCGACCCTTGCCGTTTGAACAAACCAGCATTTCCTTCCAGTTTAGCGGGCAGTTGGCCTCATGGGACCTCCACGATCGCTCCACAATCATGTGTGCTCCGAAATTCGCTTAATATACCTCGCATCAAATCGATAACTGCACGCCCAAGACGCTCGGGCGGACGGTCCTTTTGGTAGACGAGATGAGTGGTGCTATGAACTTCGGGATCGACAATTGGAACCGCCGCCATCAGGCCATGCTCGACTTCTCTTTGCACCGCCCCATAAGGCAGTACCCCGATCGACATTCCATCCATGACCAAATCCTTCATGAGAGTAACAGAATCCACATCCATGAGGGGAGTGATGGTCAAAGACGAGCGATTTGCGTAGTCGACAAGCAGCCGGTGGATTGAATTTTGAGGTGATGGGAGTAGTATAGGTTGGTCCAGCAATGATTTTAAAGGTATTCCGCTTGCGTACTTGGCCATAATCTCACGCGTACCAATCGCAAACAGCCTCTCGGTTGCGATGTGCTCAGTCATCAACCTTGGCCCAGCATCAGACGATCCGTTGACGAACGCAAAATCAACTGTTCCAGCTCGAGCCCAGTTCAATAAGTAGCCGCTATATCCTTCAACTAAACAAGGTTGGATTTTCGGGAAAATCTCGCGGCATCGGCGCACTAGCGAGAGGCCGCAGACTGAGATTAATGAGGGAGTTGCGCCTATCGTAACGTCGCCGCTTAGCTGCGCGCCGCTAGAGGCAACCTCGCGACGCGCTAGTTCGGCATCGCGGAGAAGGTTGGTGGCATGGTCAAGGAGGAGGCGCCCTGAGTCCGTGAGCTGCATACCACGACCGTCGCGATTGAAAAGCCGTACTCCGAGTTCATCCTCCAATCCCTTGACAACTCGGCTGATTGCTGGGCTGGCGACGTGCAGGCGCGTTGAAGCCTGAGCAATACTCTGGCCTTCTGATACGGCGACGAAATAGCGCAACTGCCAGAGTTCCATACTAGCCGTCTCCAGGCCGCAGAGAGCCGGTATCTTTAGCCGGGCCCAGCAGGCTTTCCAGCTGGAATACGAACAATCGTCACATTTCCAGCAATGCTGATTTGCCGACACGGTCCTTTTCGAGCACCCGTCGCCACGCTCCCTATTCATGCTCGAGGCAGAGATGCGGCCCGCCCGGCATCCCAGCGTCGACAAGTTCTATTAAGAACGACAAAGAGGGGTTCAATGCAAACTATCTCAGCCGTGTCGCCGAGGGTTTCGCCTGTCGCGACGGTCCAAGCTGATCGCACCAAGATGCGCAAGCTCGCGATGGCGAGCATGATCGGCACGTCACTCGAATGGTATGAATTCACAATTTACAACTCGATGGCGGCGCTCGTCTTTAACAAGCTATTCTTTCCGACGTTTGATCCGATCGTGGGGACGATTCTCGCTTTCTCAACCTATGCCGTCGGCTATGTTTCGCGGCCCGTCGGAGGCGTCGTCTTCGGTCGCCTAGGTGACAAGATCGGCCGCCGCTACATCCTGATCCTCACGCTCGGCCTCATGGGTCTGACGACGCTGGCGATGGGGTTGCTGCCCACCTATGCGGCCATCGGTATCGCCGCGCCGCTGCTGCTCGTAGCGCTGCGCTTTCTGCAAGGCGTGGCGCTCGGCGGAGAATGGGCCGGAGCCGTCTTGCTCTCGCTTGAGCACGGTAAGCCGGAAGATCGCGGTATGAATGCCGCCTGGACGCAGGTCGGCCCCTCCGCAGGCACTCTGCTGGCGGCTGGGGTGATCGCGATAATCACTTGGATTCAAACCGAGGAACAGTTTCTGTCCTGGGGCTGGCGAATTCCGTTCCTGGTGAGCATCGCGCTGATCGCGTTCGGCTTCTGGATTCGACGGTCTGTCGATGAATCCCCGCTCTTCAACGAAATGGAAGCAGAAAACGCCACGCCGAAGGCTCCGATCAGGGAAGTATTGAACTCTCACTCCAGGAATCTCGTCATTGCCGGGGCCTGTCGGATCGGCTCCGACGTTGTCTACGGGTTGCTCGCGGTCTTCACGCTGACCTATGTGACGCAGCGCCTCGGAGTCGGGCGTGCCGTAGCGTTGACCGCGGTGCTCATCGGTGCTGCCGTGCACGTGCTGTTTGTGCCGGTCTTTGCGCGCCTGTCTGACAAATGGGGCCGCCGCCCGGTCTATGGATTCGGCGCGCTTGCCTCGATCGTCTGGGCCGTCGCCTTCTTCTATCTGCTCGATACGAAGGAGCCTCTGCTGATCGTCCTGGCGGTCTCGATCGGCATGGTCTTTCAGGCGGCCATGTACGGGCCTCAGGGCGCCTTCATCACTGAGCAGTTCACCACGCGCGTACGCTACACGGGCTCGTCGCTGGCCTACACCTTCGCGGGAGTTCTCGGCGGAGCGTTCGCGCCGCTCATCTTCGCGACCTTGCTCCAGCAGTATTCCGGGACGTTCGCCCTGACGGCATATGTCTGGGCCGCCTTGGCCGTCACGCTCGCGGCAATTATCGCCGCGAGGGAGACGGCCGGCCGGCACCTCGACTGACACAGCGCGGCACGCCGCCTGGCGGCTCTGTCCGAAGAATGGCCAAGCGGCGAGCTCATTTCCACTCACTTCGCGAGAACACGGCAATGACCTTGAGCATCGATCTCAACTGCGACATGGGCGAGGGCTACGGCGCCTACGACATCGGCAACGATGCCGAGATGCTCAAGGTAGCAACGTCGGCGAACGTCGCCTGCGGCTTCCACGGCGGCGACTTCTCGGTGATGGCGCGCGCATTTCGCGCCGCCAAGGTGAACGGCGTGGCGGCCGGTTGCCATCCGGGCTATCCGGACCTCTGGGGCTTCGGCCGGCGCGAGATGTCCTTCTCGTGCCAGGAGCTTCAGGAATTGACGGCCTATCAAATCGGCGCCGCAGCCGCGGTGGCCAAACTGGCCGGTCATCGCCTCACCCATGTCAAGGTGCATGGCGCGATGGGGCATCTGCTAATGCACGACGTCGCAGCATGCGAGGCGGTAGCGGCCGCCATCAAGGCGGTGGATGCCGAGCTGATCGTCACGGTGCTCGTAGCGACCCGTTTCGAGGAGGTGGGCGAGGCAGCCGGCCTGCGGCTCGCCCGCGAGATTTTCGCCGATCGAGCCTATATGGACGACGGCCGGCTCGTTTCGCGCAAATTGCCAGGCGCCGTCATCCACGATCCTGACGTGGCGGCCGAGCGGATGGCCCAGATGGTACAGGAGGGCGCCGTCATCACTCAGTCTGGCAAGCGCATCAAAGGGAAGATCGACACCATCTGTATCCACGGCGACACACCGGGCGCTGTCGCTATCGCCAAGGCGGTCAAGGCGAAAATGATCGCGCTCGGAATCGATGTGCGCCCCTTCGCCAGCACCTGAGTGACTGCGAGACGTGGGAAGCATTGTGGATATTGAGAAGATCAAGGCGCTGATCGATTTGGTCAGCTCCTCGGCGGTCATGGAACTCGATCTGTCTCAAGACGCGACGCGGTTCGGGGTCGCGCGTCCGATCCCGAGACCTTCAGGCCTTCACCCGGCAAGATCACGCTTTGGCATGCGCCCGGCGCGCCGCGGGGGTCGCGTCGACCGCCATGTCATCACTGGCTACACGGTGCCTTCCGCCGACGACTCGATGATCGCGGAGTTGATCGCGCTGGGCGCGACCGGGGAGGGGACCTTCGCGGGGCTGCGGGGCGCCCTCGCCGAAGCGCGGGTCGATTTCATTCGCACCAACATACCGCTGCATCGTGCGCTGCTCGACGACCCGACTTGCGCCGCGGCGGCACGAGTATTCACCATCTGGAGCAGTGGCCGGGGAGGCTGCAATGACCGAGACGGACCCTGACGAGCCGACCTTCAGCGCGATGGGCGAAAGCGCCTATCTCTGCGAGTCGCGTCGACCGCTAAATGACGCCGATCAGCACCGCATGTGGGCTCTCGCGGAGACGGTGGGCGCATGGCCGGTGGTTCGCGAGGTCGTCATCGGTGTCAACAACATTTTGGTCATGCTGACGCCGGACGCTCCGCCTTCGATAGTCAAAGCGTTGCGAGAGGCCTGGCTTTCGGCCGGCAGCGCCCGCGCCGCCGGGAAGCTGGTGACAATTCGCGTCGATTATGGCGGGCCGGACGCACTCGATTTGTCGATGCTGGTCGAAGCGACAGGCTTTTCGGCCGAGGAACTGTTCCGGCGCCATGCCGCACCGGAATACACCGTCTCAACGGTCGGCTCGATGCCGGGCTTCGGCTATCTCTCAGGCCTCGACCCCGCCCTCGCCACGCCTCGCCGTGAGGCTCCGCGGACACGCATCGAGGCCGGTAGCGTCATCATCGGCGGGGTCCAGTCCGGCATCATGCCAATTGCCGCCCCTTCCGGCTGGCATGTTCTCGGCCGGACAGATGTACCGCTGTTCTCGCCGCAAGCCGAGTCGCCCGTTCTACTAAAGCCCGGAGACAGGGTTCGTTTCGAAATCAGGACGCTCAAATGATTGAGATCCTGTCTTGCGGGGCGTTAGCGACCGTCCAGGACCTTGGGCGCTTCGGGCACCGGCGGCTCGGCGTCGGGACGGCCGGGGCAATGGACGTGCTCGCGCTTCAGATCGGCAACCTTATGCTTGGAAACGGGCCTGGCGACGCGGCCATCGAGATTACCGCTTCGGGCATGCGCGTCCGGCTCGAAACCGATACCGCTTTCGCTCTGACGGGCGCGGAAGCCGTGGCAGATCTCGACGGCCTGGCGATCCCGCCCTGGTGGGCTCATGCCGCGAAAGCGGGCAGCGAGCTGACGATCCGCTCTCCGAAGGTCGGGCTGCGGACCTATCTGGCCCTGCGCGGCGGGATCGCCGTTCCCGAGATCCTTGGCTCGCGGAGCACAGACCTTAAGAGCGGCTTTGGCGGTCATGAGGGGCGTTCCCTGAAGGCGGGCGACCGACTGCCCTGCGGGCTCGCGGAACCCCTGAACCTACCGTATCGCGGCTTCGGCGTGAAAGCGCCGATGCAATCTCTCGGACCCATCGGCCCGGAGGATGAAGCGACCGTCGTCAGAGCCATCCCGGCCGCGCAACACGAGTCGTTCACCGCAGACGCCCGAGCGGCTTTCTGGTCGGCGCCCTGGAAGCTTCGACCAGACAGTAATCGCATCGGTTTCCGGTTCGAGGGGCCCGAACTGGTCGCCGGTCACCGCAGGGAACTTCTATCGCACGGGATTCTTCCCGGAGTCGTGCAGGTGCCCCCGGGCGGCCAACCCATCGTGCAGATGCGGGACGGCAACACGGCCGGCGGATATCCTAAGATTGCCGTCGTGATCGAGGCCGACCTCTGGAGACTTGCGCAAATCCGGCTCGGAGGGAGGGTGCGTTTCCTCGAGGTCGATCGTGACGCAGGGCTGGCGGCAGAGGCCGAGATCAGCGGATATCTCGGGCGGATCAAGCATGATGCGCGATTGGCTTCGGGGTACCGGCCATGAGCGCGGCACCTGCCTTCTCCGCCGCCGAATTCAACAGATGTGGCGCTTTGCCTCGAGCAGAATAGCCTAAACGAACTGGAGATCCAGACGGACGAGACCCGTCTGCATCTAGTCGTCCAACCACGTGCGCTCTTACCTATTGCCGCTGGGCGTGCGTCGCGGCCAATTGCGGATACCGACGGTTCCGGCATTGTCGTCTCCACGGCGATTGGGTGACTTCGCCATGGAAGCCCAGGCTCAGGCGAGGAGCTGCTGGGCGCCAGCGACGTGGTGTCCACCGGGCAAATCCTGGCTGTCCTCGAAGCGGTTGAATTGCGGTTTCCTGTCGTTGCAACTGCGCACCGGTTCGTCGATAGCTGACTTGTCGAGGAGGCGGCGATCGTAGGTTGCGGCGACGCGATTTAATCGTGAAGTCTCGACCTCGAAACGGATCCCGGAGGATGGCCGTGGTCACGGACTAGCGCGGCGATTTCTGTGACGCGAAGCCCATTGCTGTCGACGCACAGGCCAGTGTCGGTGGCGAGCCATTGCGGCGGTTTGGCCCGAGTCATTCGTCGTGCGGAAGATATCAGTGTCTTCGGCGTTGATGGCTGATCGAATCCGCGCTGATTTATTTACCCTTGAGCCCCGGCCCTGGGCGACGTTCTCGCGCGCTCGCTTCGAATGTATAGAGTGAGGCGGGCTCATCATATCGGCTACACACATCGCGATCCCATGGATTTGCAGACCACTCGACCGCCGAATCTGCGGCAGCTGCGATTGTTCAAACTGCTGCACGAGGGTGCGAGCATTAGGGCCGCAGGACGCCAGTTGAGCATCAGCCAGCCTGCCGCGACGCTGAGGCTGGCATCACTCGAAAAGTACTACCAACGAACCTTGTTCGAGCGCCGTCCCGACGGGCTGGCCGCGACGCGCCATGCGGATGCCCTCTATGCGAGGATTAGGGCGGCCTTCGGATTAATCGACGAGGCGGTCGCAGTCGCGCGGGGCGCACGTATGCCGCTGGCAAGTCTTTCCACGACCTTGAACCGGCTGACGGTCTCGCAACTGCTGTCCCTGGTGAGCATCGACCGATACGAGGGATTCTCCAACGCGGCTGGGCACAGCGGATTGAACAAGTCCTCGATCCACCGATCCCTCGCGGAGCTGGAGGCAGCGCTTGGCATCGAGCTCGTTCACCGCGAAGGCGCGCGCGCCACCACCACGCCGCAGGGCAAGCTGGTCGCTCGGCTGTTTAATCTGGCTCTGGGCGAGATCAGGCTCGGGGAGGCGGCCGTCCACGAGGTCGACGGCGTTCTGGCTGCGCCGATCAATGTCGGCGCGGCGCGCATCGTGTCCCAGGAGGTGCTGCCGCGGGCGATACTGCGATGCTCTCGGGAGATGCCGTCGGTGCGGTTCGAGGTCCGGCTGGAGGATCACGAGACGCTACTCCATGAGCTGCGCAGTGGCGCCCTCGACCTGGTATTCACAACATTCCGGCCGCTTGACTCGCCTGACCTTGTCGTCGAGCAGTTGTTCGAAAGCAATTTGCGCATCATATGTCGTGCCGGACATCCGCTCGCTGGACTCGGCGCTGTCTCGGCTGCGCATCTCGCCCGCTTTCCGTGGATTCTTGGCATGGATCCCGCCAGTTCTGCGGCGCGGCATTGGCGCGATCTGTTCGAGCGCGAAGATCTCGCGCCGCCCGTTCCCTGGGTCCGGACAAGCTTGCCCGCCATGGTTCAGGCTCTGCTGCGAGAGACTGACGGGCTGGCTCTGGAAATCCGCTCTGTCCGGCATGCGGAGCGAGGAACTTGCGACCTGGTCGCGCTTTCGAAATCCATACCGGATTCCGAGCGACATGTCTGGCTTGCTTATCGCCGCCACTGGCAATCGACCAAGGCGCATGAAGCCTTTCTGGAGGCTGTTCGCGCGATCGCGGCAAAGGTCTGAGACCGGCTAGCCGCGGCTGCGCCGCCAACATCCAAGGCCCGCTACTCCGATCGCATTGTTACTGCATCACCCGCGTGACGGAGATGCATGCAACAGGCCTTGATCCTTCGGAAGACCATATAGGATGCAATGTTGCCATTTTGGATAATATCAGCTTATGATCGTTTAACGTAAGTGGCGGCTTCACCTGCTGGCCGCTCTTTTCTCCGCCGGATGGTGCATGGCTGTGGCAGACTCCCAACCCGAACTCCCTGAAGCCGTCGACACAGTCGTCATCGGCGGCGGCATCATCGGTGCCGCCACGGCCTACTATCTCGCCGACCGCGGCTATTCGGTCGCGTTGTGCGAGAAGGGCCGGATCGGCGCCGAGCAGTCCGGCCGCAATCAGGGCTGGTGCCGCGTGCAGAAGCGCGCGCCGGGCGAGCTTCCGCTGATTCTGGAAAGCATGCGTATCTGGAAGGGGCTGGATGCCGAGCTTCAGGAAAACACCGGTTTCACCGAAAGCGGCATTCTGACGCTCTACCGCAACGAGCACGAGGCCGCCGAGGCGCAGGAATGGCTGGCGAAAGCGCAGCCCTATCAGCTCGACATACGCATGGTTTCCGGCAAGGAGCTCGCCGCGCTCGTGCCCGGCGCAGCGACGCAATGGAAGCTCGGCCTCTACTCGCCCGGCGACGGGCGGGCCGAGCCAGCCCTGGCAGCGCCGGCCTACGCCAAAGCCGCGGCTCGCAAAGGTGCCAGCATCCTGACGAACTGTGCGGTGCGCGGCATCGAGACGACCGGCGGCCGAGTCTCCGGCGCCGTTACGGAGCGGGGCACCATTCGCTGCTCTTCGATTGTCCTGGCCGGCGGCGTCTGGTCGACCATGTTCTGCCGCACGCTCGGCATCCGGCTGCCGCAGCTCAAGACGATGTCGAGCCTGATCCGAACAGGCCCGATCGAAGGGGGGCCGAGCGTCTCAATCAAGGGACCCGATTTCTCTATCCGCAAGCGCCTGGACGGCGGCTACACGATAGGCTTCGGCGCCTGGAACCGCTCGGAGATTGTGCCCGACAGCTTCCGCTATTTCTTCGATTATCTCCCGATGCTTATCAAAGGAGAGAATAGCCTCAAGCTGCGGGTTTGGCGGCGGTCGCTTGCCGAGACTTTGCAGCGCACGAGCTGGGCGCTCGACGAGGTTTCGCCCTTCGAGAAGGTCCGCGTGCTGGACCCGACTCCGTCTAACTCTGATATCGCAAGCGCCATCCGCAACATTCGGCGCGAGTTCCCGATCTTCGACAGGATGACCATCGCGCATCGCTGGGCCGGGCTGATCGATGTCATGCCGGACACGCAGCCGGTGATCTCCCAGGTGGCGTCACTGCCGGGCTTCTACATCTCCAGCGGCTATTCGGGGCATGGGTTCGGCATCGGTCCCGCAGCGGGGCGCCTAACGGCCGATCTCGTCGACGGCACGAAGCCGCTGGTCGATCTTAGCACCTTTCGTCTGCAGCGCTTTCGCAAGGCGGAAGCCGCCTGAACCATCGAAGCGCGTCCAACGACCTCAAGACCGAAGAAACGTTATGAGCAAGCTCCAGTCCGTCCTACGCACGGCGGCCTTCGTTACCTCGAGGGGCCTACACCATCGTCAAGGAGGAATCGGGAAGGATGGCAGGTCTTTGATCGCAACAGCGACAACGACGGCTCGCTGAAGCTCGATAGTGGCCGCACCGCCCTGCTACGCGACGCCGGCGTCATGTTGCCGCTGGCGTTCGACTGAGCGCGCAAGCCGAGTTCCGCGAGGGCCTAGCCGAGAAGGCTGCGCAGCCGTGGATTTTACCAGGCCCGAAACGGCCTGGATTCAGATTAGCCGTGGCGAGCGTTCCAATCGGCGTAGCGCCAGAGCGAAAGCACATTGAGATCGCAAATGTTTCGGCCGCTCCGTTCGTGGCATGTCATGAGGGTACCATCGTGAAGCGCGTCATCTATCCGGACTATCTCGGCCGAAGCGGCTGGAACGCGATGCTGCCGCCGCGGCAACCCAACGGCGCGGCCCAAGGGCGGCTCGCCGTACGCTATGCGGTGATAGGCGCCGGCGTCACCGGGCTCGCCGCCGCCCGCCGCCTGGCCGAACTCGCCCCCAACAGCCAGGTCGCGCTCATCGACGCGAAGGTTGTGGAGGAAAGCGCCTCGGGCCGGAATTCGGGCTTCATCGGTTCCGGACTTCCAGCGGTGGGCCACGGCAAGGCCGCCGATGCCGCCGCGGCCCTGGAAAAGCAGGACATCGCGGCGAAGATCGACCAGGAGGGGCTCGCATGGCTGAAGGAATTGTCGGAGCGTCACGGCTTCGAATGCGGCCTGACCCGCATCGGCTCGTTCAAGGCGGCAGCCACGGATCGCGGCCTGGAAATGCTGCGCGGCGTCAGCGCGGCGGCCGCGGCGCAGGGCCGCATCCTGCCGATTCTTTCCGAGAACGAGGTCTTCGCCCGCACCGGCATGCGCTTCTACAAAGGTGCCATCTTCTCGGACAACACCCATCTGATCCAGCCCGCCGCCCTGGTACGGGGCCTGGCTGGCAGCCTGCCGGGCAATGTCACCCTGTACGAGAACACCCGCATCGACGGGCTGGAGAAGGTTGGGGCGGACTGGATCCTCTCTGGCGACGGGCTGCGGATCGCGGCGAGGAGCGTCGTCCTGGCGAGCAATGCCTCGACCAAGTCCTTCGGACTGCTCAACGACCGCCTGGCGACGCTCTACACCTATGTGGGCATTACGCCGAAGCTTTCGGACCCGGCCGTGCTCGGTAGCGACGAGCGCTGGGGCATGACCTCGGCCCAGCGCGCCGGCGGCAGCACGCTGCGCAAGCTCGCCGACAACCGCTTCATGATCCGCAGCCTTTATACCTATGAGCGCGAGCTGCGAAACGACCGCGTCCGCGAGCTCCTGCTCGAGAAGTTCCACCGGCGCTATCCGCAGCTCGTAGGTGTCGATTTTGAATATGTCTGGGGCGGCTTCACAGACATGACGCGCAACGGCAAGCCGTTCTGGGGCCGCCTGGACGACAACCTTTATGTGTCGGCGGGCTATAACGGCTCGGGCGTCGCCAAGGGAACGGCGCTCGGGCGGCGCCTGGCGGAGCTCGTGCTCGCGCCCGGGCGCGAGCACGAGATGACCACCGCCATCGGGCGCGCCAGCTGGATGCCGCCCGAGCCTTTCCGGAAGATCGGCCTTTCCGCGATCGTGAAGTACGAGGAGCACCAGGCCGGGCGCGACGCGCTCTGACCGCAATCCGGCTGCCGGCCTTCCCGGCGCGTCCACGGAGAGATCATGGCTGCCCTTCCGCGAATGATGGAGCTTCCAGAGCTCGACGCGCTCGTGCGCCGCGCGCTGGTGCGCGCCGGGATGGCCGAGGCCCATGCCGGCCATGTGGCACGCGGGATCGTCGCCTGCGAACGCGACGGCGCGCGCAGCCACGGCCTCCTGCGCCTTCCCGGCTTCGTCCATTCCCTACAGATCGGCTGGGCGGACGGACGGGCCGAGCCCGTCTGCACCTGCGAGACCGAGAGCCAGCTCCGCTTCGACGCGCGCAACGGCTTCGCGCAGGTCGTGCTGGCGCAGGCCCGCGCGCGGTTGGTCGAGAAGGCCCGGCGCAACGGCGTGGCGACGCTGCTCTCCGGAAATTCGCACCATTTCGCTGCGCTCTGGCCCGATATCGAGGATTTCGCGGCGGAAGGGCTCGTGGCCTTCGCCTGCGTCAATTCGAAGAAGCGCATGGCCGCCTGGGGCGGCGGTCGGCCCGTTTTGGGCACGAACGCCATGGCCTTCGCCGCGCCGCGGCCGGACGGCCCGCCGCTGGTCTGGGACCAGTCGTCAAGCGTGCTTTCGCAGGGCGACGTGCTCCTCGCCGCCAAGGAGGGGCGGGAGGTCGCGCCGGGCATCGGCTGCGACGCACAGGGCCGTCCGACCACCTCGCCCGAAGCCATCCTCGGAGGCGGGGCGCTGCTGCCCTTCGCCGGGCCCAAGGGGGCGTCGCTGGCGGTGATGGTCGAGGTGCTCGCGGCAGCGCTGACTGGCGGACCCTTCGGCTTTGAGGACCGTTCGCCGGCCGGTGGCGCGACGACGTCGCTTGGCGGTCAGTTCCTGCTCGTTGTCGATCCCGGCGTCGGTGGAAGCGATTTCGCCGGGCGGATGCAGGCTCTGACGGCGGCGCTGCTGGAAGCCGGGGCCGAGCGCATGCCGGGGGACCGGCGCTATGCTGCGCGCCGACGAGCGCTCGCCGAGGGCGTCGCGCTCGATGTCGGCCCCCTCGAGATGTTGATCACCTTGGCCGGCGGTTGAGCCATCCGCAGGCGCATGGGGTTGATCGCTTCAAGATATTATACAATTGACATTTTAATGTATCCATATGACTAAGTTTAAATCCACTGTCGGCGCGACAGTCGTTCGTGCGAGGGCCAAATGACAATGCCACAAACGGAGCTGCTTCGTGCGGACGTGACCATCGTCGGAGGCGGAGCGATTGGCCTCGCCACAGCCTATTTCCTCGCCGTGCACCCGAAGCCGTGCTCGGTCCTCGTTGTGGAGCGCGACTCGACCTATTCGCTGGCCTCCACGCCGCGTGCGTCGGGCGGCATCCGGCGCCAGTTCACCCTCGAGGAGAATGTGCACCTCTCGAATTTCAGCATTCCGTTCTTCGACGACTTCGCGCGGCTCATGGAGGTCGACGGCGAGAGGCCTGAGATCAACCTGCGCAAGAACGGCTATCTCTTCATCGTCCCGCCCGAGAAGATGAAGGGGCTCGAAGCCAACTATCTGCGCCAGAAGTCGCTTGGCGCCAATGTCGAGCTCCATGACGCCGCCGAGCTGAAGGCGCTCTACCCGTCGATGAATGTCGAGGATCTCGGCGGAGGCGTGCGTTCGCCGGACGATGGCTGGATGGACCCCCATTCGGTCCTGATGGGCCTGCGCAGGAAGGTAAAGTCGCTCGGCGTGCGCATCGTCGAGGACGAGATCGTCGGCTTTGGGACCGGCGGCGGACTGGTCCGTACGGTCGATCTGAAGTCCGGCGGCACCGTCGAGACCGATTTCGTGGTCAACGCGGCCGGCGCCTGGTCGGCGCAGATCGCCGAGATGGCGGGGCTGAGCATCCCGGTGACGCCGCTGCGCCGGTTCGAGCACTATTTCGAATCGGCCGAGCCGATCGAGCCGCTACCGTATCTCAAGGACATCCATCGGCTCGCCTTCCGGCCGGAGGGCAAGGGCTATTCCGGCGGCGTCCCGACGCTGGACGAGCCGCGCGGTTTCAATTTCGAGGCCGATCACGACTACTTCGAGCGCGTCGTCTGGCCGGCCCTCGCGCATCGCTTCCCCCAATTCGAGCGGACAAAATGCAAAGCGACGCTGCCCGGTCTCTACGACCAGAACGACTTCGACGGGAACCCGATTATCGGGGCCTGGTCGGAGGGTTGTTCGAATTTCCTGCTGAACTGCGGCTATTCCGGCCACGGCCTCATGCACGCGCCGGGCGCCGGGCGCGGCATTTCCGAGCTGATCCTCGACGGCGCCTTCCAAACGCTCGACCTGACCCGGCTAGGCTGGGAGCGGATCGTCCGTAACGAGCCTCGGCCGGAAACCGGCATCCTCTGAACGCGGCGGCAAACCATCCGGAGACGACATTGAGCGAACCCAAGCAGCATTTCGACACCGTGATCGTCGGTGCGGGCAATGCCGGAATCGCGGTGGCATATTATCTGGCGGTCAACCACGGCGTCACCAATGTCGCCATCGTCGACGAGCGCCAGCCCCTCAGCTACACCTCGGCGCAGTCAGGCGAGAACTACCGCAACTGGTGGCCGAACGGGGTTATGGCCAGCTTCACCAACCACAGCATCGATCTGCTGGAGGAGGTGGCGCGGGCCAGCGGCGACCGGATCAAAATGACCCGCCGCGGCTATGCGCTCGTCACCCGGCGCAGCCATCCCGAGGATCTGATCGCGGAGCTGACCCACAGCTTCGGGCAGTCTTCCGACGGGCTCATCCGCTTCGTCGACGGCGACACCTCGGGCTATCGCTCGCCGGATGTCGACGACTGGCGCACGGCCCCGGCCGGCGTCGACGTCATCACCAACCGCGACCTGATCCGCAAGACCTTCCCAGGCTATGCCGACGACGTCGCGACGGTGCTGCACATCCGCCGCGGCGGTTCCATCAGCGGCCAGCAGCTCGGCCAGTTCATGCTTGAGACGGCGACGGCGGCCGGCGCCCGCCTCCTGCCCGGCAAGGTTGTCGGGATCGAGGCCGCCGGCTCCGGCTTCCGACTGTCGGTCGCTAAGGGCGAGCGCACGATGACGATCGCCGCCGACCGCATCGTCAATTCGGCCGGCCCGTTCGTCGGCGAGATCGGCGCCATGCTGGGCGAGAAGCTCCCGGTTTCGAACATCTATCACCAGAAAATCTCCTTCGAGGACAATGCCGGGGCGATCGACCGGCGGATGCCCTTCACCATCGACCTCGATCCGCAGCAACTTGCCTGGACCGACGAGGAGAAGGCGATCCTCGCCGAGGACCCGGCGACGGCCCGCCTCCTGGAGGGCATGCCGGGCGCGATCCATTGTCGCCCGGACGGCGCCGAGAGTGGCAAGTGGATCAAGCTCGGCTGGGCCTATAATCACGATGTCGGCGACCCCCATGGCGAGGAGCCGCGCGATCCGCAATTTCCCGATACGGTTGTGCGGGGCGCCAGCCGCCTGCACCCGAAGCTCGCCGGCTATCTCGGCAGGCTACCGCGCGGCACGCATCACTACGGCGGCTACTACACGATGACGAACGAGAACTGGCCGCTGATCGGCCCGATGGCGACGCCTGGCGCCTATATCGCCGGCGCGCTTTCGGGCTTCGGCACTATGGCCGCCTGCGCGACCGGCGCGCTCTGCGCCGCCTGGATCACCGGCAACGCGATCCCTGACTATGCTGGCGTCCTCAGCCTCGGCCGCTATGACGACGCGGAGCTGATGTCGCGCCTCGCCGAGGACAAGAAGGGGCATCTCTGAGCAGATTTTGGCGGTGCGGCAACCTGTCCGAACGCATCCATGCCGGCGCCAGCGGGGTAACAAGCGGAGTTGGATACGTACTTCACCACTACATAACCAGGAGAAACGCAATGGAAATCGTTCACGTCGGCTCCAAGCCGCGCGCCAGCGAATACATCGAGTTCAACAACGTCGTCTACGTCTCCGGGCTGACCGCACCGAACCGCGATGTCGGCATCGAGGGGCAGACCCAGCAGGTACTCGACAGGATCGACGCCGTCCTGGCTAAGGCGGGAACGCACAAGGGCAAAATACTCGCCGTGCAGGTCTTCTTGGCCAATATCGATCGCGACTTCGACGCCATGAACACGGTCTGGGACAAGTGGACCGACCCCGACCATGCCCCGACTCGGGCCACCGTGCAGGCGCCCATGGCGCGCAAGCCGATCTTGATCGAGATGGTTGTGCAGGCGGCGAAATAGCTGCAGGTCAGCAGCTCGCACGAGGGCGTGCTTGAGAGAGTGGGAACCCGCTTCCGCCTTCGACCGCCCCGTCTCGTCTCCCAGTTCTTATCTCCCGGCCCGTTGTTCCTATCATTTGCCTCGGGACGGGCGGGAACAGGATGATAAGCACCGAATGACAGGTTCGGGCTGCGGTGGGCAGCCGGGGCCACAGACCGATGACCCCCCGTCCGGCATGCCGAAGCAAGCCGGACGACCGGCCGAGTATCACGCGCATGTCGACGTCCCTCATGAATCTGGCGGCGCCCCGCGTCAGCCTTTGCGGAGCATCCGCAGTGTTGCTCGATGCAGAAGGACCGCTGTCTCTCCCGACGCAGGAGCGGATCTGGTCGTTGAGCGAGCGCGTCCGCGACCTTAGCGGCGTCCTTGACACGCATCCCGGCATGAACAGTCTTCTCGTGCTCCTGGACCCGCTTGCTGTCGATGCCGACGCCTTTGCCGCGGAACTTCTCAAGCGTTGGGCCGATACGCGGCCGGGACGCGTGCGGGGACGGACGATCGAGATGGGGGTCGTCTATGGCGGCGAGCGCGGCATCGACATGCCGGATTTCGCAGCTTTTCACGGTCTGTCGCCGAAGGAGGTCGCGGAGCTTCACGCGGCGCCCGAATACGTGGTGTTCGCGCCCGGCACCGGGCCGGGCTTCGGGTTCCTTTTCGGGCTCGACCCGCGCCTGTTCACACCGCGCCGGCAGGTGCCGGTCATGCGGCCGGTCGGCAGCAACATCAGCATCGGTGGAGGGCAGGCGGGACTTGGGACACCACAACGGCCGGGCGTACCCGCGGCGACCGCTCCGACCGGCTGGCATGTCATCGGCCATGTGCCCGATGCGCCAGTGCCGTTCGACCTGAACCGAGAGCCGCCGTTCCTGCTGGCCCTGGGGGACCGAATCCGCTTCCGCATCGAAAGCGTCGTCGCATGATCGAAATCGTGCAGACGGCCGCGCTGAATTCGGTGCAAGACCTCGGACGCTTCGGCTATCGCCGCTACGGCATCAATGCCTCGGGAGCGATGGACGCGCTGGCGCTCGCCGCCGGGAACGCGCTTCTCGGCAACGAGCCGGGCGCCGCGGGGATCGAGGTCCAGCTATTTCCGTTCGTTGTGCGCTTCCATGTGCCGACGCGTCTTGCCGTTACCGGCGCCGCTTGCGACGCGACGCTCGACGGGCGCCGGCTCCCGCCCTGGTGGAGCGTGCCCGTCAATGCAGGGCAGACGCTGACGCTGGGCTTCCCGCGCTTGGGCGTCAGGTCCTACGTTGCGGTGACAGGCGGCATCGACGTGCCGGAGGTGCTGGGATCGCGCAGCACCTATGGCCGCCTCGCGATCGGCGGCCATGAGGGGCGGAACCTGGCCCTGGGCGACCGGCTACCGATCCGGTCCTGCGAGGGGGCTCCGCAATCGAGTGCGGCCGGGTTCGGCGCGTTCCCGCCGGCCGCTTTCATGAAGCTGCCGCCTCATACCGCTGCCCGGCCGGGCGATCTCGTGCTGCGTGTCATCCCGGCAGCGGAATACGAGCAGTTCACCGAAGAATCGCTTCGCGAGTTCTGGTCGGCCGCCTGGTCGGTCACCCCGCAGAGCAACCGCATGGGATACCGTCTTTCGGGCACGAACCCCTTGATGCGGCTCGAGGCTACCGAGATGCGCTCGCATGGCCTTGTACCGGGGGTAATCCAGGTGCCTCCTTCGGGGCAGCCGATCATCCAGCTCGCCGACGGCAATTCGTCGGGAGGCTATCCAAAGCTCGGTTACGTCATAGCAGCGGATCTATGGCGTTTGGCCCAAGCGCGTCCGGGTACGGCGCTGCGTTTCGTGCGCTGCGACGTCGCGGCGGCGCGGGAAGCCGATCGGCTGGCGGCATTCTATCTCGGTCAGTTGCGGGCAATGGCGGAGGCACAACTCAGGGCCATGGCGTCATGAGCATACACGCGGCGGAACTGGCTGAGTTAGTGAGGCGGATGCGCGAGGCCGGCCTGGCATCGGCGATTTTGGACCGTGCTTCTCTCCGCCTTGTCATTTCTGGCCGCGGACCGCATCGTGTGGAAACGGCTCTCGGCCGTGTTCGGGACGGCACCGAGCTCCTGCGTTCCCCGGGGGTGGGACGGCTTTGGTTGCGCCACCCCGCGCAGGAGCGCGACCTGCCTATGACGGGTGGTGGTGTGGCGAACGGAGATACCGTCGCCTTCGTTGTAGCCGGCATGCTCGTTCTTCCCGTCGTGGCGGGCGTAATTGCGCGATCTCTTCGCTTCCTGGTGGAGCAGGGCGCACAGGTCGATTACGGCAGACCTCTGGCGGAGCTAGACGGGGTTGCATGATGGCAGCGGCACCATTGCCGATGGTCTGAGCGGAACAGCGCGGATAATCCGGCTCAATAGCGAGCTGGCCGCTTAATCGCGATGCGATCTCATCCGCGTTCTCGGACGGCGTGACCCGGTCTGCGGCAAAACCGACATGCTCTTGCCTCCCCATAGAGTCTGTCGCTCCATGGGGAGGTCGGCACAGCCGCATTCCCGCACTGGTCTCGGTCAGGTCGGCCGGAACAACTTGGTGATGTCCGTAATCTGGGGCGCCTCCTCGAGGCTCATCAGCAAGTCCAGCGCTTGCGTTGCTTTCGCATCCCCGATCACGGGCGAAGCCAGGTCGAGGAATTTCTCTTCGACCTTTTTCGGCGCCCAGTTCCCGGGCCCGTCCGGCGGGAAGGACTGGCGTTCGTTGAAAGTCGTCCCATTCTTCAATTTGACGTTCAGGATCACGCCGAGCTTTCTGGGATCTTCGATGTGCTCCTGGCGAACCTCCGGGTCCGTATAGCGCGTCACTTTCCTGGCGAAGGCCTTGACCTCCTCACGCGAAACATTGTCCATCGTGAACTCGCCGGCGCTGACCTTCCTTTCGAATGCGGCGATGGCCAGCGAAATCGGCAAGCTCATTTGCGCGTCGTAGAGATCAACCGGATCATAAGGGTGGGTCGCCGAGAAATCCGAGCCCACACCCGCCTTGATCTCCTCGACATCCTCCGCATTGAACCGGTGCTTTTCCATCAAGGTCAGGAGGACATCGATCGGAGACTGGAACGTTCCGCAGCAGGCATAGAGCTTGATCTGCGTGTTCATGACCTCGAAGACATCCCCGAGCTCCTTGTCGAGCTCGTGAGGCCGCGGGTTGGTGGTGAAACCGCGGAGGAAGCCCCGCTTCCCTTCGATGATCGTACGCGGTCCCGTATAGCCGAGCCGTGCGAGCTTCGCGGCCAGCGAGCCATGATAGGCGGCCAATCCGGAATGGAAACGTTCGGTCCAGGTGCCGTCCTCTACGACTTCTTCCAGGCCGGACGAGGTGCTCCCAGCGATTCCTAGGGCATTGACCATCTTGCCGTGATCGAGCCCGTAGAGCTTTCCCACCGTGACCGCCGAGCCGAACGGACCCGTGGTACAGGTGGGATGGAAACCTTGGGCGTAATGCGCCACGGGGTCCAGAGCCATTCCGATACGATGCTGGACATCAAAGCCGGCTGCAAAAGCCGTGATGATGTCTTTTCCGGTACTCCCAAGCTTTTCGGCTGTCGCGATTGCTGCCGGGGCGATCACGCCGGCGATATGCAGTGCGGAGCTGTGGTGGACATCGTCGAAGTCCAGCGAGTGTGCCAGCGCTCCGTTCGCCATCATCGCGTAGTCGGCTGGTACCTTCTGGCCTTCGCATATGACGGTGGCTTCGGCAGATCCGCCTTCGTCCAGGACGAATTGGGTCGATACCCGGGACCAGGGCGTCGACGCGCCGCCGATACAACAGCCGATCGTATCCAGAATAAGCTTCTTGACTTGTGTTCTGACTTCGCCAGGGAGGCGATCATAAGTTAATCTCGTGGCGAATTCGGAGAATTTTTCTGTCGCTGTCCTCATGTGGTATTTTTCTCCTGTTGGTGTATTGAGTAAGGAAAAATGTCGTATCGAGTATTGGATGCCGATACGATAATTTAGATCGGTTGATTATTGTGCCGGGCTGTGAACTCCGCGCATTTGGACGGTTAGGCAATTCGAGCCGTCTGGTTCCATCCAAGCGGGTCCAACACGCGAGTTTCAGTTCAGCCCCGGTGAGGTGATGCCATCGACAACGCTACTACGGAAAATGTATCCAGAGAATGGTATAAGAATGCAGTTTGGAGAGAATGGATAATGAGAATGGTGAGTGTGGCTCTGGGAAAGAGTTCCACCACCGCCACCAAGCCCATGATCTTCCGGAAATGACAGTCCGTCCTGGAAGGAGCCGATCTGTCGACAGCTGTCGCACTTCTCCCGGGCGGAAGCGCGCCCCTGAGCCGGACAGGGCGACTGCCAGTGACGGCCCCTGCTCCCCATTTGCAGCGGATCGATCGAGAGCGTTTTGTCGATCTAATCGCGGAGCCGTCAGATCGGAACGGTCCTAAGCCGAACGCTTTCGACGGGCGGCCGCCATCAGCGATTTCTGTGTGTGGACGATGTGCTGCTCCAATAGCTTCACGGCTTCGTCCGCAGCGCCCCTGCGGCAGGCGTCGAGAATCGCGAAATGCTCCTGCTGGGGGATGTCCTTGCCGGATGCCTTCGACACCTGCGTCCTGTCGTACAGGCTAAGCTGGCCATAATTCCCCTCGATCAGCGCGATCAGCCTGGGCAGGTTGCAAGGCAGATAGAGCGTCTCGTGGAAGCGCCAGTTCATCTGGCTCCACAGCACCGGGCTGATCTCGGAATCGTAGGTCGCGAGGATTTCCGCGGCCTGCTCGAAATCGGCCTGGATCATGTTCGGGATTGCGAGCCTGAGCGCCCGGCATTCCAGCCCGATCCTGATTTCCAACAATTCGTTCACGTCCGACCACGATAGCGCGGCGACCGTGGCCCCCTTGTTGGGCAGCAGCTTGATCAAGCCCTCTGCCTCGAGTTGCCGGAACGCCTCCCGCACCGGAATCCGGCTGGTGCCGAAGCGTTCCGCGAGCTCCTCCTGACGCAGTTGAGTGCCGGCCGGATAGCCCCCGTCTAGGATGGCTTGTCGCAGCCGGTCGCGTACATCCTCGGCTGCGGACCGACGTGCTTCCGCTTGACTGTCCACGTTCAACCCGCGCTCACCAGAAATTATCCATTCCACAATTCTAGTATCCAACGGCTCCGGTCGCAAGGCGAAGTGTCTACCTCGCCATCCCCAGCCGACATTGACGATCGCCCTGCCTCAGCCGTTGCAAGGGGCGCCGTCATGGGCCGGCGTTGCGCGCGTCAGGACGCGGCTTCCGAACGGGCCGCGGCCGGCCGGGGCTGGGCAAAGAACCTGCCTCCACGCGCCCAGTTCGACCCTTCAATCTCGACGAATACCACGTCGACCGACTCGACTGGGCATTTCAGGATCTCGGAGGTCAGTTTCGTGACCTGCTCGACATAGGCGGATTTCTGTTCGTGGCTTCGGCCGGGAGATAGTTCGATACGCAGCGTCGGCATGAGGTCCTCGTTCGGGTCGGCGTAGGATGGCGGGGTTCCGGCTCGGAGCCCGGCATCGGGGTTAGAGTTGGGTCGATGTTTCCTGCTTGGGGTCGAGCGCGTCGCGCAGGCCGTCGCCAATGAAGTTAAAGCCGATGACGGCGATCGTGATCATCGAGCCGGGCAGCAGGGCGAGCCAAGCATAGCTCGTCAGATAGGTCTGCGCGTTATTGAGCATGTTGCCCCAGCTCGGCGTCGGCGGCTGGATGCCGAAGCCGAGGAAGCTGATATAGGATTCCGACAGGATCGCGCCTGCCACCTTCAGCGACGACGCTACGATGATCGGCGAGAAAACGTTGGGCAGCACGGAGCGGAAGATGATCCGCCCGTTCGAGGCTCCCATGGCGCGCGCGGCATAAACATAATCGAGATCGCGGACGGCCCTGACCTGCGCCTCGACGATGCGGGCGATCTCCATCCAGGTCGTGCAGGCGATCAGCAAGACGATCGTCGTCACGCCCGGCTTCAGGAAGGCGGAGACGGCCAGCAAGAGGAAGATGCTGGGAAAGCACAGGAAGCTGTCGACAATGCGCATCAGCACCGCGCCGACGACGCCGCGGTAATAGCCGGCGATCAGCCCGATCGTCGAGCCGATCACGATACTGAATAGCATCGAGAGAACGCCGACGCCGAGCGATACGCGGCCCGCCATCAGTAACCTGGCGAGCACGTCGCGGCCGAGCTGGTCTGTTCCCAGGATATGGCTCCCGGTCAGCGGCGCCGTGAAGCGGCCGCGCATATCGATCTGCGTGTCCCCGTAAGGCAGCAGCGCTGGCCCGAAGATGCAGGCGATCGTCAGTGCCGCGATGGCGAGCGAACCAACGACCGCGCGTCGATTGCCGAGAAAAATCCTGAGCGCGGTCTTCCGGCCCGGTGCTGCCGCCGCGAAGGGCTCCGTGGAGATCAGCGTCATAATTGGATCCTCGGATCGGCAACGGCGTAGAGGATGTCGGCAATGAGGCTGCCGATCAGGACGGCGATGGCCGTGAAGACGAGCAGGCCCATCACCACCGGGAAGTCCGAATACTGGATCGCGTCGTAGAAGAGGCGGCCGATGCCCGGCCAGGTGAAGATCGTCTCTGTTACCAGTGCTCCGCCGAAGAGCTGCGGCAAGTGCAGTCCGATCAGCGAGATCATCGGAAGCAGTGCGTTCCTCGCCACGTGGCGGTACAGGATGCGCCGCGCCGACAAACCCTTGGAGCGGGCGGTGCGCACGAAATCCTGCCCCAGCACGTCGATCACCGAGGCGCGCATGTAGCGGCTCCACGTCGCCACGCTGACCAGGCTCAGCACGACGGCCGGACCGATCAAATGGTGGAGATAGTCCAAAAGCGATTCGTCGCCGACCGTGAACCTGTCGCCGGAGGGGATCCAGCCCAGGTTCAGGGAGAATACGATGATGACGATGAAGCCGAAGAAGAAGGTCGGCACGGATACGGCTATCATCGACAGGGTCGTCGCAACATTGTCGAAGGTGCCGTAGCGCCGCAGCCCGCTGACGATGCCGATCCAGCCACCGAGCAAGATCGATATCGTCATGGCAGCCGCCATCAGCTGAAGCGTTGCGCCGAGGCTGGCGCCGATCACCGTCAGGACGGGCTCGTTCGAGCGAAGGGAATTACCCCAATCGCCCCGCAGCATCCGCAGCAGCCAGTCGAGATACTGGGCGATGAACGGACGATCGAGACCCATCTGCTTCTCTAGCCGCAGCACGTCTTCGGGGGACATGCCGCCCTCGGCGACGTATTGCGAGAGCGGGCCGCCCGGCGCGAGATGCAGGATCAGGAAGCCGAGGAGGCTGACGCAGAACAGCACTCCGAGCGATTGCAGGCCTCTGCGCACAAGAAAGCTCATCATGAGGGTCGACTCCCGCGTTCAGCCGACCAGCCGCCAAGTTCCAACGTTCCAGACGTTGTTCGGCATGTTGGGATTGTCCACATAACCGGTTAGGTTGGCCTTTGTGCCTTCGATCACGGCTGGACGGTAGATCGGCAGGATCGGCAGGTCCTCGCGCAGCAATTCCTGCACGCGGGCATAGATTGCTTTCCGCTCCCCCCGGTCGAAGGTCACGACGCCCTTGGCGAGGAGCTGATCGGCTTCCGCGTTCTCATAGTAATAATAGTTGCTGCCGCTGCCGGTCTTGTTCGGGATGCTACTGGCCGAAAAACGGGCGCTGCAGTCCGGATCCTCGCCGAGGAAGTAATTGGCCGTCGTGAGCATCGCCTCGAACTGCGATTTCTGCAGGAAGGAGCCGAAAAGGAATGCGGCGGCCTTGTTGTCCACCTTGAGCGAGACGCCGATCTTCTGCCAATCCTGAACCAATATCTGTTCGATCTGCTCGCGTATTTCGTCTCCCGACGTGGAGGAGACGGCAAATTCGAGGCGTTTCCCACCTTTTGAGCGAATGCCGTCCGCGCCACGCACCCAGCCGGCCTGGTCGAGCAATGCGTTAGCTCGCGCGAGGTCGAACTGGTGAGGGGGAATCTTGTCGTTATAGGCCCAGCTGCTGGACGGGTAGACGCTTTCAGCCGGCAAGGCCGTGCCTTCCGTCACGATGTCGATGATGACCGATTTGTTGATTGCAAAGTAGAGCGCCTGCCGCACCGCCTTGTCCGCGAGCACGGGGTTGGACAGGTTGAACGCGATGCCTTCGACCGAAGCTCCGGCGTTCGATGTGACCTTGCGGCCGGGGAGGGCCTTGGCCTCCGCATACAGGTTGGGAAGGATGCCGCGAATGCCGATATAGTCAATCTGGCCGCCTTTGAACTGAGCGTACATCGCCGTAGCGTCGGGAATGTATTTGAAGACGAGGCGTTCGAGGTACGGGCCCTCGCCCCAGTACTCGGTGTTCGCCCGCAGCAGGATCTGGTTGCCCGCCACCTTCTCGCCCCAACGGAATGGCCCCGTGCCGATCGGCGCGTTGTTGAACGGCGCCTCGTTCGGGTCGACGCCGTCGAAGGCGTGCTTGGGGACCAGGAAGACCCAGGCCATTAGCGAGAGATAGGGCGCAAAGGGCTGTGACATCGTCCACGACACCTCGTGCGGACCGAGAACCTTGATCTCTTTGATCAGCTCGTGCCCGCGCCTCGACATCGCCTTGAAATTGGGCGCGTTGAGCAGTTCGAGATTGAACTTGACGTCGTCGGCGGTGAACGGCTTGCCGTCATGCCATTTGATGTTCTCACGCAGCTTTACCGTCCAGGTCAGCCCGTCCTTGGAAATGCCGCCGTTCTCTAGCGAGGGCACCTCTTTCGCCAGCTTCGGGACGTAATTGCCCTTCGCGTCGATCTCCCAGAGCTGGTCATACAGCGCCGGCCAGATAGCGCGATCGACGATCAGGGCGAAGGCGTGCGGGTTGAGGACCTTGATCTCTTGCGAGAAGCCAAGGATCGCTTGCCCCTTTGGAGCGGGTTTCGCCCCAGTCTGCGCCAGGGCAGGGCCGGTCCCGCCGGCGACGATCGCGGCGGCCGCCCCGGCCATGATGAGTTCGCGGCGCGAAATGTCGAACTTGCTGTTCATGATAATCCCCTCGATTTTTGATTGGTTCGGAAACCGCCGTTTTGCGCGCTTCCCATGAGCCGGCACCCGTTCCGGCGCCAGGTATTCTCGACCGCCGCTTTACTCCGCAAGCTCGGTCAAAGGCACGATCTCTCCTCCCCCGGCCTCGACGGTCTCCCGAATGGTCCTGGCGATTGCAACAGCGCCGGGCGTGTCGGAATGAACCAGAACGCATTTTGCATCGACCTTGAGCCGCTTTCCGGACTGCGCGGTGATGGTGCCGTCGTGCAAAAACTGCTCGATACGGGTCCGCACTTCATGGAGGTCGGTAATGACCGCGCCCGGCTTTGCCCGGCTGACCAGGTGCCCGTCGTCGGTATAAGCGCGGTCGGCGAAGATCCGGCCAACTGTGCGCAGGCCGATCGATCGGGCATAGGCTTGCCAGGGGCTGTTGGGTTCGGCCGGAATGATGATGTCCTTGTCGAATGCGGCGAACACGTCGAAGATCAGTTGCAGATATTCGGGATGCTCGCGCGACATTTCACCGAAAACGCCATGGGTGCCCGCATGGGTCACCGAATAGCCGGCGACCTTGGCGATGGCCGAGAGCGCGCCAAGTTGATAGAGCGCGTGCTTCTGCATGTCGCGCGGATCGATCTTCATCTGCACGCGCCCGAACCCGAGCAGGTCGGGCAGGCCTATATGGGCTCCCAGAGCCAGGCCGTATTGCTTCGAGGCCTCCGCCATCCGCGTCATGATGACGGCGTCGCCGGCATGGAAGCCACATGCGACGTTAGCGGAGGAGACGATCTTGACGAGCTCTTCGTCGTCGCCCAGGCGCCAGCGGCCGAAGCCTTCGCCGAGATCGGAGTTAATGTCGATGCGCATTACGATAGTCCCGTGACGTTATCCAACGACCGTTGGTGAATTGAGTTCAGCCGGCTCAATTGCTGAAGATGATGTTCAACAACCGTAATTGAGTAGCAATATGATATGCGCTCGAAGTGATCATTTTTTGTCAACGATCTGCAAAAAATGAACCATAACTCCTGTATTACGGGCAATTTATTCCAGATATGATATATCAATAGGCGTAATAGTTGATTCATTTGCGCCTCTAAAACGATGGTATACACTAATTCCACGTTCTGAGCTTGGAGTTAGTTTGGCGTTTCATTAGCAGAGGTAGCCGCCACTCTCGGTCACGCCCAACGCCTCCGACCTACCGAGATCGTTCGCTGCGATAATTCCTGCGATGCTCGCAAGTCCGGAAACCGGCACTTTAGGGCCTCAAGGAGATGCAGTTCACATTACGTGTATCCATTCATACTCTGATTGGATATAATTTTCTAGGCCAGCCTGTTGGTTTTTCTCGCGCGGGGCAGGCTGACCGTGTCCCGGGTGACCGCACGAAAGATTGGAAAGCCGAGTCATGCCTCCCGACATTAAGACGCTTAGCGGCGGTTACGTTGCCGCCTGGTTCGATGTGACATCGCCAAATCGCATCGGAGACGAGCTGGCCGGCAGCCTCAGCAGTTTGATCGACGGCATGGCCTCTCTGCGAGGCCAGCTTTCGTTCGAGGACGAGCCGGCGACCTTCGAGGCCGTTCTACATGAAGAGAAGGAGCGCAACGCATGAATGCGGCGATGGAAGTTTCGGGCGACCTGACGTCACTGGGTCTCGTCCAAGCCGCCGCCGCGATCGCCGCAGGCGAGGTGACCTCAGTCGATCTCACTCAAGCCGTGCTAGCGGCTATCCGGACGCACGCGAAAGCGCTGAACGCTTTCCTGTGGTTGGATGAGGAAAGGGCGCTGGAGACCGCCGCGTCGCTAGACAAGGCGCCGAGATCGGAACGGGGCAAGCTGCACGGTGTGCCCCTCGCCCACAAGGACATGTTCTACAGCAAGGGTCGGATCTCAACCTGCGGCTCCAGGCTTCGAGAGGATTTCAGGCCGTCCTATACGGCGACCGTGATCGAGCGCCTCGAGGGGGAGGGTGCTTTCGCGATCGGTGGGCTGAACATGGCTGAGTTCGCCATGAACGCCACGGGTCACAACGAGTATTTCGGGCATTGCCGCAACCCGTGGAATCGCGATTACTGCCCTGGCGGATCCTCCTCGGGTTCCGGAGCGGCCGTCGCAGCGCGCCTTGTCTATGCGTCCCTGGGCTCCGATACCGGCGGTTCCGTCCGACTGCCGTCTTCCATGTGCGGGGTCACCGGGCTCAAGCCGACGCAGACGCGAGTTTCGCGCCATGGCGTCATGCCCCTGGCGTTCTCCGCCGACAATGTCGGTCCTCTGGCGCGAAGCGCGCAGGATTGCGCGCGCATGCTGTCGGTTGTCGCCGGCGCCGACCCCCGCGATACAACCAGCAGCTCCGAACCGGTGCCCGATTATGAGGAGGCTCTGGACGGTGACCTGCGGGGCCTGAAGGTCGGCGTCCCCGAGAACTACTTCCTCGACGGTGTGTCCCCCGACATCATGCGGGCGTTCGAAGAGGCTCTGAAGGTACTCGAAGGCCGTGGAGCGGTTCTGCGGCGTGTCACCATCCCGGAGATGGATGCAGTCGTCGCCTATTGCAATCTGCTGTCGCGGGTGGAGGGTGCCACCATTCATGCGCAGTGGATGCGGTCGCGACCGCAGGATTACGGTGTGCCGCTGAACTCGCGGCTATATGCGAACCTGGCGGTCCCGGCCGCGGCCTATGTCGAGGCGCTCTCACGGCGCGGCCCGGTCCTGCGGTCGGTGTGCCGGGCCGTGTTCACGGAGGTCGACGTCTTCGTCGCGCCTACAATCCGCATCCAGGTACCGACGCTTGCCGCTACCGACATCGCAGCCGGGACCGGCAATGCGATGGACGTTTTCAGTCCGATGTCGCTTAACGCGGTCTCGTCCAACACGCGGCCGATGAACTATCTAGGACTGCCCTCGCTCAGCGCGCCGTGTGGCTTCGACGACAACGGCATGCCGGTCGGGCTCCAGATCCAGGGACGCCCCTTCTCGGAGGCGAGGCTCCTGAAAATCGCGGACGCTTTCCAGCGCGACACCTCACATCATCGCAAGGTGCCGCCGATGATCACCGCCTGAGGGCATTGAATGGATAACTGTGATGCGCGCTTCGTCGCGCGTCACAGCGAGCCGCTGCGGCACCGATCCTTGTGGAAGGCCGCGATGGCGTCCCACATCGCCGGTGGGTTCGAATACATCGGAAAGTGGCCGCACTCAGGTATTTCGCAGAGGATGACTCCGCCCTGGTCAAGGGCCGGAAGATAGCTGAGCCCCGCATATTCCACCCCGTACATGAACATGCGCGGGCAGGGGAGAGCGATGAATTTCTCCAGCAGTCCGGCCGTGTCGGAGAACGCGACCATCGACTCGAAGATTGGCCGCACCGAGCCGGGCCTGACTTTGTGGCGTAGGCTCGCTGCGAAAAGCGCGCTGGAATAGGCGGGCGCGAGCCGCGTGCGTGCGATAAAATCGTCGAGGAAGCGCTCGTCGTCGCTCGCAGCGTACTGGAAGATCTGGCGGCTGAGGAAGCAGTCCTCCGCGGCAAGATTTCCCTTGATGTTGACGAAGCTCAGCACCCGATCCGGCACGGCATGGGCCACCAGGGCGGCGGTGAGGCCGCCCATCGAATGGCCGATGAGGTGGAAGCGGTCATAGCCGGCCACGTCGAGCACGGCGAGCGCCGTCTCGATCAGGAAGGGCATGCTCAGCTTCGAGAGGTCGGAACAGCGGCTCTCGCCACAGCCCGGCGCGTCATAGGCGAGGAACGCGTGGCCGTCGAACGCGGAATGCCGGGCGATGTCGGCATAGTCTTCCTTGGTCGAGCCGAAGCCGTGAAGGAACAGGATCGGCTCGCGCGTGCCATTCCGGGAGATCGCGGCGATATCGAGCGCGGTGCCCTGGATCGTGAGCGGAAGCCGCTCGTAGGAGATATTCGTCATTCCGCCACCTTGTTGCGCGCGTTGTTGGTCAAGAGGGTTTCGGCCGCGGCGAGCAGGATCGACAGCCCGATGATGTCGGCGGCGGCCTTCACGTCCGCGAGGGGAGCGTAGCTCGGAGCGATGCGGATGTTGCTGTCCTGCGGGTCCTTACCATGTGGCCAGGTCGAGCCCGCTACAGTCAGGGTGACGCCGGCTTCCTGCGCGAGCTCCACCGCGCGCCGGGCGGTGCCGGGCAGCGCCTCGATGCTGATGAAGTAGCCGCCGAGCGGGTTTGACCAGGAGGCGACGCCGGTTCCGGCGAGCCGCCGGGACAGGCCGTCGAGCACGGCGGCGAATTTCGGCGCCAGCAGCGCGCGCTGCTTTTCCATATGGTCGCGCAGCCCATCCGCGTCCTTAAGGAAGCGCACATGGCGGAGCTGGTTCAGCTTGTCGGGGCCGACGCCGCGCTTGCCGTCGCGGGCCAGATACCAGGCGACGTTGGCCGGCGACGAGGCGAAGAAGCCGACGCCGGCGCTGGCGAGCGTTATCTTCGAGGTCGAGGCGAAGACGAAGGCCCGGTCGGGATGGCCGGCGGCGGCGCAGAGCGCGACGATGTTCGTCCGCGTCACGCCGTTGCCGCTGAGATGATGCACGAGATAGGCGTCGTCCCAGAATAGGCGGAAGTCGGGAGCGCCGGTCTTCATCGCGGCCAGGCGGCGCGCGGTCTCGTCGGAATAGGTCTCGCCAGTGGGGTTAGCATAGGTCGGAACGCACCATATGCCCTTGACCCGCGGATCGGCCGCCAGCGCCTCGACGGCATCCATGTCGGGTCCCGTAGGCGTCACCGCTACCGGCAGCAGCTCGATGCCGTATTCCACGCACATCGTATGATGCTTCTCATACCCCGGCGCCGGGCAGATGAAAGCCGGCTTTTCGACGCGCGACCACGGCTCCGTCGAGCCCGGCACGCCCTTCAGCAAAGCCCAGACCAGGCAGTCGTGCATCATTGCAAGGCTCGAATTGCCGCCGGCCACGATCTGCGAGGCGGGCAGGTCGAGGATCGGGCTCATCAGCGCGCGAAGCTCGGGCACGCCCTGAGGGTCGCCGCCATAGTTGCGCACGTCCTCGCCCGCTTCGGTCTTCCAGTCTCCCGGCCCCGGTAGTGATAGGATCGCGTCGGACAGCGCGAGCTGTTCCTCCGAGGGTTTGCCGCGCGCGATGTTGAGCTGCAGGCCCCGCTGCTTGAGGGCGGCGTGCTCGGCGCGAAGCGAGTCCAGCCGGGATCGAAGCAAGACTGGATCTGTAACGGTCGAAGCGGCCATGGCGGTCATCCTTGTGCAGAAACGGATCGCGGCGGCCGGCGAGGATTGCCGGCCGCCGGGGTGTGTCGAAGTTCGGTCGCGCGAAGCGATCGGACCGGGCGGGTCTTCAGCCCTTTCTCTGCAGCGTGTGGTAGCCGAGCGCGGCCCGTGCCTCAGTGATGGTGGCGCCTTGCGCCAACCGCTCGCGGATCGCAGCCTCGACGGTTTCGATCTTGCGGGCGGTTTCGGCAACTTCGCGGGCGCGGGTTCGGGGGATGATCACCACCCCGTTGGCATCGGCTACGACGATGTCTCTCGTCGCGACCCGGACCGTGCCGATCGAAACTGTCTGGTTGACCGTTTCCACCTGCACCCGGTCCTTTCCGGTGCGCATGAAGCGCCCGGCCGAGAACATCGGATAGTCGTCGGCGAGCGCCTTCGAGACGTCTCGGCAGACGCCATCGATGACGGTCGCGGCGATTCCGCGCAGCCCGGCATACTGGGTCATGATGTCGCCCCAGACCGTGCAGTCGGTCCGACCGTCATTGTCGAGAACGACCACGTCCCCCTCCGCGACGTCGTCGATGAAATCCCCGACGGTGCCGGGTGGAACCGTCGCAGGTACGTATTTGACCGTGAAGGCAGGGCCGACGACGACGCGCGCATAATCCGCGAGCGGCATGATGCCGAGAGCCTGACCGTGCAGGCCCAGCTTATCCATCGCGTCCGATACGCCGGGGGTGTCGAGCCCCTCGAACAATCCGACGAGCTCGCGGTCTTCGGCGCTCGCCTTGCGAGGGTTGTTGCTCATGTCGATCTCCTATCGCCGAGGCGCCTCAATGGGCACGGATCGCTTCGAATTCTTTGTCGTGCATGACGTCCGCGACAGAGCGGCCGGCGCGCACGGCTGCGACCATCCCGTCCTGTCGGCGGGCGATCTTCTCGGCGAGGTCCAGCACCGGCTCAATCTGCGCCGCCGCGACGAATACGGTGCCGCAACGGTCGGCGATGACGTAATCGTCCTCGCTGACGGTGACGCCCGCCATCGTCACGGGGGTCGCAGAGTCGATCTGGACGATGCGGTTGCGGGCGCTGATCATGGTGACGCCCCGGCCGTAGACGGGATAGCCGATAGACTCGCTGCCCTCGATGTCCCGGCTCATGCCGTCGATAACGGAGCCGCGGATCTTCTTCGACGTGGCGGCATTGGCGAGAATGTCTCCCCAACACGAAATACCTTCTGGCCCGCCCGCGATGACAAGCACGCGGTCGTCGCTCGCGACCGCGTCGATGACGGGCGAGATCAGGTGAACGGTGGGCTTAACGTCGGCCTTCGGGCCGAGCTGGATCGTGCTGGCCCGCCCGACGATCTTCGGGCAGTCCCAGAGGGGGCGCAGCCCGTAGGTGGCGCCTTTCAGGCCGAGGAAGTCCAGCGCGTCGGAGATGGTGTTGGTGTCGAGCGCAGCAAGGCGGTCGAGATGCGATGGTTTCGACATGGCGGTGCGATCCGGATTCGATTGCATGGCCGGACTATGGCGATGCCGCCTGATATGTATATTCTTATGTCGTTATATCTGTGATACCTTGATTGGATCAGAGGCGTGGTCTCGTCGCTTCTATCGGCTGGAGCCCTCACCATTGCACGAGGTCGTCGATTTCCGGCTCGTCAAGCAGCTCTGGATGTTCCTCGCGGTGGCGGAGGAGCAGCATTTCGCCCGGGCTGCGAAGAGGCTCGGCATGTCCCAGCCGCCGCTGACGATGCAGATCCAGATCCTTGAGCGATCGCTGGGCCTGAAGTTGTTTGATCGATCCCGGAGGGGAACCGTGCTGAGTGCGGCTGGGGCCGCGATCCTGCCGGCGGTCAGGCGCTTCGCGGCACAGGCCGAGCAACTAGAAGCTGTCATACGCGAGGTCGTCGCCGGGCAGTCCGCAGTTCTCCATATCGGCGCGATCAATTCGGCGATGCTCGATACGGTGCCGCCGCTGCTGGAGGCGCTGCGAAGCTCCCATCCGCAGCTGAGCGTCTTCGTCAAGGAAATCGACAGCGCCGATGCCGTTCCGGGGCTCGAAGCCGGCGCCTTCGATCTTGCCTTCGCCCGGCTCGAGGGCGAGGTGGCGGACGGCATCGCGACGATGCCCCTAGCAGAAGACCGTCTGGCGGTGGCGATGCCGACGCAGCATGCCCTTGCCGGTCTGCCGCGCATTCGCCTGAAGTCGCTTGATGGCGAGCATCTGGTCATGTCTTCGCGCCAAGTCAGCCCCGTGTATTTCGATATGCTCGTTTCCGTCTGCCGGGCTAACGGGTTCTCGCCGCGCATTTTCCACGAGGTGCGCTCGCTCACGTCCCAACTTGCTTATGTCAGCTGCGGGCAGGGATTGGCGCTTGTTCCGGCCTCGATGCGGAAGCTAGCCCCGCCCAACGTGGCGATCCGCCCCTTGAAGGAGAGGGTCACGGTCGTGACCGCCGCAGCGGTATGGAGTGAGCGGCGCTACCATCCGATCGTTGAGGCAGCCGTGGCATGGCTTCAGGTAGCGCATCGAAAGGTACATACGTAATCGAAGCTTAGTTGATCCGCGTCATGGGCTGGCATCCATGATGTCCCGGCACTCTTAAAAAATGCAGGATCTAGATCTGGATCGCTTGGGGCGAGTTGCCGCCGAATTGCGGGCGGGATTGGCGTTGTCATGCTCAGCGCGGATGCTGGAGGAGGCTGCTCGTGGGCGTGAAAAAAAGCGCCAGCCCTAACGTTCTTTTTGGTGTGGAAAACGATGCGGCTAATCGTGGGTTGGCAGTAAAGAGCAGGCGGCGGCGCCTTTAATGGAGCTGGTGACCATCACGGCGCGGAAAGGCTCCATCGGCCTCTATCGCTGACGTTGCCGCTGGTTCGGAAGGCGAGTTCGCATAGCCTTCTTACCTCCCATGGGCTCCAGAACGCGGTTGAAGGCAATGGCAGAGGCGCATCCCGCTCGCATCTGCGAAATCCCAAGCCAATTTCATCGCTTGAAGGAATGATTTTGTAGGAAAAAAGATCGCTATACTCCAGTCCAGAACCACTTTTCACTCGCGGAGAGCCTCGCTATCACCGACCGGGCCAAGGTCCTGCAGACCGGCAAGATCACGCGCGCCGGCACCCCCGCGGAAATCCGCGACAATCCGGATGTGCGCCGCGCCTATCTGGGTATCTGAAATCCGCGGCCGGGAGGGAGTTCCATGCCGAAAGTCGATTTAAATTCCGATCTAGCCGAGGGCGTCGGCGACTATGTCGCCCACGCCGCTATCGAGGGCAAGCGGCAGCCCGATCGACACGATCTCCGTGGACGGAGATTCCAGCGATGCCGTCGCGGTCGCGCGCTGCGTTCGCGACCGGCACGAGGCGGCCGGCATCTCCGTCGAAAGTTTCGTGCGGTCGCACCAGCGCAAGTCGCCTGACCGGGAGCCGATATGGAACTGAAGCGTATCGCCGCGCTCGCCGATCTCTTCGCCGCCTCTCCGCTGCTGGAGCTGGAAGTAGAGGACGCCGAGGGCCGTGTCAGGTTGGTGAAACGAGCTTCGACGGCGGCGCCGGCCGGGCGATCTTCGCCCGTGGCTGTGCCGCCGGTCAGAAGCCCGGCTCCTCCGGTTCCGACGGCGCAGGTTTCCGGCACAGGGTCCGGCGGCGGCGCGAGTACGTCTTCGGCGAGCATCGTCTCCTCGCCGATGTACGGCACCTTCTTCCGGGCGCAGGCTCCCGGAGAGAAGCCGTTCGTGTCCGAAGGCGATGCGGTCGAGCCGGGCCAGACGCTGGGTTTGATCGAGGCTATGAAGACACTCTGTAAGATCCCGGCGGAGAAGGCCGGGCGGGTGCGGCGCATCCTCAAGGCCGATGGCGAGCCCGTCGAAGAGGGCCAGCCGCTCTTCGAGATCGAGTGAACCGGTACCGGAAGCAATCATGTTCGACACCGTCCTCATCGCCAATCGCGGCGAGATCGCGCTGCGCATCCAGCGTGGTTGCCGTAAGCTCGGACTGCGCTGCGTCCAGGCCTTCTCCGAGGCCGACGCCGGCGCGCCCTATGTCCGCCTGGCGGATGCGGCCGTCTGCGTCGGCCCCGCTCCCTCTGCGGGAAGCTATCTCAACAAGCAGGCCTTGGTCGTCGCGGCGCGGGCATCCGGTGCGCAGGCGATCCATCCGGGCTACGGCTTCTTGTCCGAGAATGCGGATTTCGCCGAGCTCGTCGAGGAGCAGGGGCTCGTCTTCGTCGGCCCGCCGGCCTCTGCCATCCGCCTCATGGGCGACAAGATCTCCGCCAAGCGGGCAATGATCGCAGCCGGCGTTCCCTGCGTTCCCGGCTACGAGGGGGGGCTGGAGGCGAATGAGTCGAGCCTTTCGATCGCCCGGGAGGTCGGCTTTCCGATCATCGTCAAGGCGGCGGGCGGCGGCGGCGGGCGCGGCATGCGGATTGTGCACGAGGAAAGCGAGCTGATATCGGCGATTTCCATGACGCGTGAGGAAGCCGGTCGGGCCTTCGGCAATCCGACCGTCTACCTCGAGCGGTTTCTACAGACGCCCCGCCATATCGAAATTCAGATCGTGGCGGACGGCCACGGCAATTGCGTCTGGATCGGCGAACGGGACTGTTCGGTGCAGCGCCGGCATCAGAAGATCATTGAGGAGGCGCCGGCATTCGGGGTCCCACGCGACCTGCTCGCGCGCGTCGGCGAGAGCTGCGTCGCCGCTTGCCGATCGATCGGCTATCGCGGAGCGGGAACGTTCGAGTTCCTCTACGAGAACGGAGAGCTGTATTTCATCGAGATGAATACGCGCCTGCAGGTCGAACATACCGTGACGGAGATGGTCAGCGGTCTCGACATCGTCGAGTTGCAATTGCGGGTAGCGCGGGGCGAGGCGCTGCCGCTTGGGCAGCAGGACATCCGGATATTCGGCCATGCGATCGAGTGCCGGATCAATGCCGAGGACCCCGATAGCTTCATGCCGTCGGCGGGCCGGGTGACGTTCTGGCACGCGCCCGGCGGACCGGGCGTTCGCGTCGATTCCCATCTCGCGTCCGGCTATGTCGTGCCGCCCAACTACGATTCTATGATTGCCAAGGCCATCACTCATGGCCCGACACGCGCCGAAGCCATCGCCCGCATGCAGGGGGCCTTGTCCGAGATCGTCGTTGAGGGCATCAGGACTAATGTGCCGCTACACCGCGAATTGCTGACCGACCCGCAATTCACGGCCGGCGGCGTTTCGATCCATTTCCTGGAAGACCGCAAGAAGGCAAGTGCGTCATGAGTGCCGCTGCCGACCATCCTAGGATCAGCTGGATGGGCGAGACGGCCTTTCTGTGCGAGGGCCGATGCCGAGGGCATCGAGATCTCGACTGCCGCCCTTCAAGCTCCTGTTCGCGGATGGTGGCGCGATGCTCGGCGGCCGCCTGGGGCCGCCATGGTGGACCATGCCGGCGCGGGCCGGCTCGGGGGAAGCTACGCTTCGTCCAGGTCTCCTGGGAGGAAGCGCGGTGCTTTTATCGCGCAGCGGACTACCTCGACCGGCTCGCGCAGATCGTGAAGCTAGAGAAGCGCACCCAATTGCAGCCAGGAGGGCAACCGGCATGAAGCCGTCCGAAATCGCCGAGCTGGCGACGTTGATGTCAAGGCGAGGGATCGAGCTGGCGGAGGTCGAAACAGCGGCCGGCCGTTATCGGCTCGTCGTCGATATCGCGAGCGCTGCCGAGGCCGTAGCGGTCCCGTATCTCGCAGTGGCGGGGAGCTTTGTGACAGCGCCTGGGCCTGGCCTCTTTCGAGGGACGCATCCCGAACGCGGCGAAACCGAGATCAAGGTCGGGGACGAGATCGCCGTCGATCAGCTGGTGGGTTATCTGGAAGCGGGCGAAATCCTGCTACCAATCATAGCGCAGGTCGCTGGTACGGTCCGGGACGTTCTGGTGGCGGAGCGGGAGCTCGTCGGCTACGGCACTCGGCTCTTCCGGCTCGTCTGACCGCTGGACCTCCCGGTCGGCTGCTCGGGCGCGATATTGTCTCCGGTCGAATCTAGCGAAGTCTTCGAATTATCGCCGGCTTTTGCAAAGATCGGTAACCTGCGGCTTCGGGTTCGATAGTTCCGTTTGGCCTGATACCGCAGGCTGTTCCTTACCGGAAGGGCGGGCTGTACTGAAGGCCTCCCTTGGTCCTAAGCTCCTTGGGGCCGCGCTGCAGCTTCTGCGGCGAATTCGCCGCCGTTGCGAGCAGGGCCAGAAAAAATCTCTAATGAATGCCGAATGATGCGGGGTTTGGTCATGTTATTCCCTTGGGCAATTGATAACAGATCGCGCTTCTCATTAGCTAGAGCCGGGATACGCTTGAGCATTCAGGCGAGCGTATTCATTCCTGACCAAGCGAGCGAGGCGTTCGATCCCGGCCTTTGACTCGGTTTCCTCGGCGAGCGAGAAGCTCAGCCGGATGGTGCTGGTTCCCGTTCCGTCCGCGTAGAAGGCTTTCCCCGGCACGAAAGCGACACGCGCTTCGGCAATAGCGCGTTCCAGAAGCCGTGTGCCGTCGAGCCCATCCGGCAAGCGCACCCATACGAACATCCCGCCATCCGGCCGTGTCCACGTCACCGGTGGCGGCATATGCTCGTTTAGCGCGGCAAGCATGACGTCCCGGCGCCGGCGATATACGTCCCGGAGCATCCGGGTGTGCTCGGCATAGTATTTGTCGGCCACGGCATGCATGACGATCTGGTTGATCGAAGGCGAGTGCAAATCGGATGCCTGCTTCATCAGCACAAGCTTCTGGATGACCGGTCTCGCGGCACAGACCCACCCGACCCTAAGCCCCGGCGACAGAGTCTTGGAGAACGTTCCGCAGTAGATGGTCCGCGCGAGGTCGATGCCGCCGCTGCGCCGGCAATCGAGCGCGAGCAAGGCCGGCGGACTCACGCCTTCGTAACGGAGCGCTTCATATGCTGCGTCCTCGACGAGCGGCATGTCGAGTTCGTTGCAAAGGTCGAGCATACGGGTGCGCCCCGCAGGGCTGATCGTCTCTCCCGTGGGATTGGCAAAATCCGGCGTCAGATAGGCGAATGCGAGTTTGCTGCGGGAGGCGCCTGCCGCGCCGGCGTAGAGCGCCGGAGTGGCGTTCCCCACCTCCGGCTGCACGTATTCATAGCGCGGCTCGTAGGGGCTGAAGGCCTGAAGGGCCCCGAGATAGGTCGGTCGCGTGATCAGCACCGTGTCTTGCGGGCCTATGAAGAGCTTGCCCAGATAGTCCAGCGCCTGCTGCGAGCCCGAAGTGATCAGGATGTTGTCGGTTGAACATGCGACGCCCAGTCGACCCATATGTGCGACCAGCCACTGCCGCAGCGGCAGATAGCCTTCGCTGACCGAGTATTGCAGCGCTGCCCCCGCCGCCGTTCCCGTCAAGGCATCTCTGTAGGCCGCTGCGAAGGCCTCGGTCGGAAACAGGCTGGGATCGGGGATGCCGCCGGCGAAAGACGTGATGTCAGGCCGGTCGAGCAGCTTGAGCAGCTCGCGAATTTCTGATGCCTGCATCCCGTCCGCGCGGTTGGCGAAGCGCTTGAGCCATTCGTTCATCATCAATTTCTCTATGCCCCGTTGGCGTCCTGCAGACGACCCCCCGACGACAGTCCGGAGGTCCGATCGGGCGCGTTTGAGAGGCCAACCATTTGCTCAAATGTTGTTACGGAGCGAGACGCCTACCGTGCGCTGTTCGCGCACGGGGGGGTTCAGCTCTGCATGCCCCACTTGCGGACGGTGCGGTTCTCTATTGCCCTGAAGATTATCCCCTCGATCAGCAAGCCGACAAGGATCACGGTCAATAGTCCGGCGAAGACCCGCGGCGTGTCGAGCAGGGTCCTCGCCTGGAAGATGTACCAGCCGAGGCCACCCTGGCTCGACGATACGCCGAATATCAGCTCCGCCGCGATCAACGTCCGCCAAGCGAAGGCCCATCCAATCTTCAGGCCGGCGAGGATGGACGGGAATGCCGCCGGGATCAGCAGTTTCATGACATAAGGCAGACCCCGCAACCCGACGTTCTGGCCGACCATGCGCTGAGTCATACTCACGCTGAGGAAACCCGAATGCACGTTCAACGCGACGGCCCAGAGCACCGAATGAGTGATGACGAAGACAAGGCTTGGAATGCCCAGGCCGAACCAGATAAGAGCGAGTGGCAGGAGGGCGATCGCCGGGAGAGGATTGAACATCGCAGTCAAGGTCGCGAGCACGTCGGTGCCGAACCGCGACGACACGGCGACGCTGGTCAGAATCGTGGCGATGACGAGCCCTGTCAGGTACCCCAGGACGAGGACCTGTAAGGTCGACCAGAGCCGGACCGGCAGCTCGCCGCTGGCGAGATCGCTGACGAAAACGGCGGCGGTCGTGCTCAGGGGTGGAAAGGACAGGGGGTTGTCCAACCAACGCGCGTAGATCTCCCACACCGCTGCGAGCAAGAGAATGAACACGCCGCGGCGAACGCCAACCTCGTTCCAGATCAGCTCGAACGGGCCGAGTTTCTGTTCCACATTGCCGATATGCCCGACGGCTGACGCCGGGTTCTCGAAATCGGGACGCGGTTGCCCCGGCTGTATGGCGAGTTCAGACATGCAGGCCTTCATTCTCCGCGGTCGCACGGTCGCCAAACAGCAAATGGGAAATCTTGCGGTGCAATTCCTGGAATTCCCGGCTGCCCACATGGGTGTGCTCGAAGCGGCTGCAGTCGAGTTCGGCCCGCACCTGGCCGGGATGAGGACTGAGCACGAGCACGCGGGTTCCCAGCACGATCGCCTCCTCAATCGAATGCGTGACGAACAGCATCGTGAAGCTGCGATCCCGCCAGAGATGTAGGAGCTCGTCTTGCATCTGGCGTCGTGTCAGTGCGTCGAGCGCAGCGAAGGGCTCGTCCATCAGCAGCATGTCGGGCTCGAGCGCCATCGCCCGCGCAATGCCGACGCGCTGCTTCATGCCGCCGGAAAGCGTATGGGGATAGACATTGGCGAACTTCGCCAGGCCGACCCGCCCGATGATCGCGATAGCCCGCCTTTGCGCCTCTTCCCGGGAGAACTTGCCGCTCTCCACCATGCTGAACATGACGTTGCCGAGAACGGTTTTCCACGGCAAGAGCTGATCGAACTCCTGGAAGACCATCATGCGGTCCGCGCCGGGGCCGGTCACCGGTTTGCCCTGAAGCCGGATCGTCCCTTCGACGGGCTTGAGATAGCCGCCCACGGCTTTGAGGATCGTCGATTTGCCGCAGCCGGAGGGGCCGAGAAGGATAAACCGATCACCTTTCAGCACATCGAAACTTACGCGATACGAAGCCGTGACGAGCGTCGTCGGGGTCTTGTACTGCAGCGTGATGCCATCGACCTCGAGCAGGGCTGGCGGCATACTGAAATGCTCGCTCATCAGGTGTTTCTCAACGCGTGAACGGCGGGAATCATGAAATCGTCGATCGATTTCAGTTCGTTTCTCAGGAAGCCGGTCTTCTTCATGAAACCGGCATAGGTCATGATCCCGTTCGTGTTGAGGGAATAGCCCTCCTGCGGGTCCTCGATGATCCGCTGGAATTCCGCTTTCGAAAGTATAGTGGTCGGCTCGATTTGCAGGTAAATCTCGGTCGATTGCGCCGGGTTATTCTCGATGAAGGTGATCGCGTCCTGCAGCGCGGCGAGGAAAACCTTGACGATGTCGGGATTGGCCTCGGCGAAGGAGCGCGTGCCGGCCACGATCACGAAGCTCGAAAGCCCTCCGAAAACGTCACCGGAAGTAAGGATCGTCCGAGCCCGCGGATCCTTCGCGATGATTTGCACGTAGGGTGGAGAAGCGAAATGGGCGGCGACGATGCCGCCCCGCAGCAGCCCGTTCAACGCATCGGGATGCGGAAGGCTGATCATGCTCTTGTCGAGGCGAGTAGAGTCGCCGAACTGCTTCTCGCAGGCCATCTTCAGGATGAACGCCTGCGTGTTCGCCGTGGAAGGCATCGCGATCTTGTCGTTCGGGCCGAAATCGGCCAGCGACCTGATGCGCGGATCGACCGTCATCAGCATGCAGCGATTGTTCGAAATGCCTGAAAATCCGCAGATCTCGCGACTCGTGCCTCTGGTGCGATCCCAGGCGATGAGCATTCCGGCCTGGCCGGAAATGCACATGTCGATCTGGCCGGAGAGGAGCGAGTCGATGATCGGATTCTGCCCGCTGAGCTGCACGATATCGACCTTGAAATCCGAGAGGCCGAGCTTCCTGGCCTGCTCGGCGAAATAGCCATTCTGCTGTGCGATGCGGACGGGAAGGCTCGGCAGGCCGAAGCCGACGGCGATGCGCAGCCGCTTGCTATCCTGAGCCAATGCAATGCCGGGAATGGCAAGGCCATGAACCGCAGCTGTCGATGCGGCCATGGCAGCGAGGACATGGCGCCTAGATCGATGGTTCGACATCGTGGTTCTCCCTGTGGCCGCATGACTTGGGCTGGCGACCGCCATTCCCGTTGTACTAATTTTATCGTTGGCTTTCGAGGTTTTGGCGGCTATTCGAGGGCCTTTTTCTAGATTTTAAATTTAAATGGAGCTCGATTAGTGAAAATATATTCTCTTACCTCGCTGAGTGTTGCGCCTATTGTCTTTAATGATCCGTGATATGGCGGAATTTTCGCAGTATTTCTCTTTGTGGGCTTTGCGCAAAGAACCTATTTTGCATAACAGGCATAATGCGACCCTATGCGAGGCTGGCGAGCAGATTGGCTGCATTTGCCTATTATTGGATGCGTTTTACCAGTATGGCATAATCAGGGACACGCCCTTTTCGGCGCATGCGTGCGACGGGATAGCTAACGGGGGCTCATGCGCGCGTTTGATCGTGGACATTCGCGGGCCGAGTTGGGGAGGGTGAGATGGATATCAGGCACCTGCGATGCTTTTACTATGTTGCGGATTTAGGTAGCGTCACACGCGCGTCGTCGTTCCTCCACGTCACCCAGCCAGCGATTAGCCGCACGATACGGGCGCTGGAGGACGAGCTCGGGGTGCCGCTGTTCGAACGCAACGGCCGGGGCGTTACGCTCACCGAAGCGGGGACTCAGCTGTTTGGCCGCTGTCAGCAAATCTTTCAGATGGTCGAGGATACGCGGCGGGAAGTCATCAGCTTCGCCGGCTCCGTCAGCGGCGACGTGGTCCTAGGCGTTCCGCCTTCACTCTTCGCGTTCACGCCGGGACTGCTCACGCGCTGCCGCGAACTTCACCCGCATATCCATATTCGATTGCTAGACGGCTTCAATGGCTATCTGCAGGATTGGCTGCTCGCGGGTGCGGTGGATCTAGCGGTCTTGAACGGCCGGGCTTCGGACTTGAGGAAATACAAGGCCACGCATCTCGCGACAGACCGTCTCTACGTGATCGGGCGGCACGACGATCGCAGTTCAAGGGCACCGGCGGTCGCTAGGGAAATCGCGTTCCACACCCTCGGCGATCTTCCCGTCATCCTTCCGACGCGCATGAGCGCGCTCCGGAAGCTGATCGAGGAAGCCGCGATCGACGCTGGCATCCAGATCCGCCCGCTGCACGAACTCGATTCCGTCGCGGCCATCAAGGAGCTCATCTTGCGCGGCGAGGGGGTCGCGATCCTGCCGCTGGCCAGCATCGCCCGGGAACTCGAAAGCGGGCAGCTCTGGGCCGCACGCCTGACGCGGCCCGAAGTGCAGCGGGAGCTGGTCGTCGCCACTTCGATCGACCGTCCGGCCAGCAAGGCGGTGCGGGCCGTGCAGGAGGTGATCGTGAAGGACTTCCGCACGATCGCGGAGGCGCTTGACTATTCGCTCGGCTTCCTCTGAGCGCGGCCGGAAGTCGGGTTAAGTCAGATAGGCACAATCGGCATTTGTCCCAGTCTGGCCCGGGCTCCAGATATGACCCCCCACACAGGGAGGATACGTTGATCCACGCCAAGATCGAGAACGTGACCGAGCCGCTGGCGACTTTCGCGTCGAAACTTCGCTATGAAGACCTGCCGGCCGCGGTCGTGCATCAGACCAAGCGCTTCCTGCTCGATTCGATCGGCTGCGCCGTCGGCGCCTGGCGCGAGGACGAGCGGAAAGCCGGCCTCGCCCGCCGCATCGTCGAGGATTTCGGGGCGCAGGGGCGCGCGAGCGTCATCGGTGGCGGGCGTTCACACCCCGCCCTCGTCGCGCTCGGCAACGGCATTCTGGTTAACGCCACGGACAACGACGATACCCACAAGCGCGCGCTCGCTCATATCGGCTCGGTCGTGATGCCGGCGGCTCTGGCCGTGACGGAGGACATGGGCGGCAGCGGACGCGATCTCGTCACCGCGATCGTGGCGGGCTACGAGGTGACCGCGCGCGTCGGCATGGCGGTGATGCCGACGCATTACCGCTTTTGGCATTCGACCGCGACGAACGGAACCTTCGGCGCCACTGCCGCCGCGGGCCGGGCAATGAATCTCGATCCGGTGCAGATGAGGCTGGCCTTTGGCTCGGCCGGCACGCAGGCCGCCGGCCTCAACACCTTCTTCGAAAGCGGCGACGATACCAAGAGCCTGCACCCCGGAAAGTCCGGCTTTAACGGCGTGCTGGGCGCGCGGGCCGCCGCCATGGGGCTGACCAGCCCGCCGGATATCTTCGGCCATCCGAAGGGATATCTGGCGGCCTACAGCCTAGAACCCAAGATCGACGTCCTGTCGCGGGGGTTGGGTTCAGAGTGGACCATTCTCGATAACGGTTTCAAGTATTTCCCGTCCATCCTCGCGAGCCACAGCCCCATCGGCGCGAGCCTTAAAATCGTATCGGGAAATTCCCCCAGGCCCGATCAGATCAAAGCCGTGACGGTACGGACCTACGCGACGGTGAAATCGCATTTTTCCAGCAAGCGCGTCGACACCACCATGGCGGCGCGCCTCTCGGTGCCCTACTGCGTCGCCGTCGCGCTGGTTGACGGCGAGGTCGGCCAGGCCCAGTTCAAGGAAGATCGCTACCGCGACCCGCTCGTTCGGGCGCTGATGGAGAAAGTCGAGATCGTCGCCGACGACGAATTGACGAAGCTCTATCCTGAAAAATTCCCGGCTCAGCTCACGGTTGAGATGGAAGATGGCTCGGTCCATCGCAGCGAGATGTATTATCCGAAGGGCGATCCGAGCAACGCGCTGACGGACGACGAAATCCGCAGGAAATTCGAGGACAACGCGGCCGGCGTTCTCGAAGCCTCGACGTCTCGCGCCATTCTCGACCTAATAGACGACCTGCCGAACCTCCCGAATCTCGCCGGGCTCGGCGGCCATCTTCGGGCGAGAAGCTGATCCGCGAGCAAGCCGGGGTTTTCGATGTGCGATTGTCAGGTCCGGCGAGGCTATGGCTGGAAAGGGTGGAAGGCGCCAACGGGTTCGGCCCTACTCGCGCCGAAGGGCGAGTGGATCGACCTGTCGCATCCGCTCCATCCCGACATGCCGAAAGTCCCGACCTTTCCCAAGCCCGTCTTCGAGCTGATCCGCCGGCTTCCGGCGGATCAGCTCAACGTCACGCGGATGGAGATGGTGGTGCATATCGGCACCCATCTCGATTCGCCCCGCCACTTTTTCCTCGACGCCCCGGCCCTTGATGACGTGCCGCTGCAGAGACTGAACGGGCGGGGCATCGTGTGGCCGGTGGATTTGCAGGGCGCCGACCTCATCGAGCCGTTGCATCTGACGGGGCTGGCGCCGCGCCTTCGCCGCGGGGATATCCTGCTTCTGGACACCGGCTGGCACCGCTTCGTGGGGACGCGGAGCTATGACGACGATCACCCGGCGCTCAGCCTCGATGCCGCCCGATGGATAGTCGATCACGAGGTCAAACTGCTCGGTCTCGACATCCCGACGCCGGATCTCCCGGTGAGCAAGCGTCCGGAAGGTTTCGACTTCCCAATCCATCGCGAATTGCTGGTGAACGGGGTGCTCATCGCCGAGCATCTCACCAATCTCGCGCCGCTTCGCGGCAAGCTGGTTGAGGTCATGTGCGCAGCCTTGAATATCGTCGGCGGTGACGGTGCCCCCGCCCGGATCCTGGCCCGGGAAATCGACGCTCTCGAGACCGATTGGGCCGTCTGAACAGGCAAATTCCTGATCAGATCATAACTCTTATGTGGTTTCTTTATTAGCGACTTTGCTTTGGGTGTGAATTTATGACGTTCGAACTGACGAAGAAAGCAGAGTAGAAGCATGAACAAGATCGACAACGCGGCCTCTATGCTCAATCCGCAAGGCGGAATGAGCGGCGCTCCCGCTCTGCGCGGCGTACGGGTCATCGATCTGACCCAGTTCGAAGCAGGCACTTCGGTCACCCTGGCTCTGGCATGGCTCGGCGCGGACGTGATCAAGGTCGAGAACCCGGTCGGAGGCGAGCAGGGGCGCGGAGCGTCGACCGACAAGCCGGGGATGGATTCCTATTATTTCATGCTGCTCAACGCGAACAAGCGCAGCGTGACCGTCAATCTCAAGAACGAGAGGGGCCGCAAGATCCTGCTCGACCTGGTCCGCAACGCCGACGTCTTCATCGAGAACTTCGCGCCCGGCGCTATCGAGCGGCTCGGCCTGTCCTACGAGGTTCTGTCAGCGATCAACCCCCGGCTGGTCTATGCTCAGATCAAGGGTTTCGCCTCCGACAGTCCCTTCGCTTCCTATCTCGCCTTCGACATGATCGGCCAGGCCACCGGCGGCATCATGAGCATCACCGGCGAGGCGGGTGGGCGGCCTTTGAAGCCCGGCCCTACGCTCGGCGACACGGGCACCGGGCTGCACTGCACGATCGGCATCCTGGCGGCGCTGTATCAGCGCGAGAGCACCGGGCGCGGACAGCGTATCCAGGTCGCGATGCAGGACGCGATGATCAATTTCTGCCGCATCGCCTATGCCGCCCAGTCGCTGCACGGAAAAGCCTGCGAGCGGAACGGCAACCAGGTCGTCCTCGGCACCACGGCGCCGAGCGAGGTCTATCCCTGTAAGGGCGGTGGCCCGAACGACTATTGCTACATCTACAGCTCCCGCGCCAGCAACATGCACTGGCACCGCCTTCTGGAGGTGATCGGACGCGAGGAGTTCAAGACCGATCCCCGGTTCGCGACGCCGCAGGGGCGCGCCGATCACGTCAAGGATATCGACGCCATCGTCGCGCCTTGGGTGGCCCTGCATTCCAAGGAGGACGTCATGCGGATGCTGGGCGACGCCGGCGTGCCGGCGGGCGCCGTGTTCGACACGATGGAGCTCTCCGAGGATGCCAATCTGCGTGAGCGGGAAATCTTCGTGACGGTCAAGCACCACCAGCGCGGTGATTTCGTAATGCCGGGCTGGCCGGTGAAGATGTCCGACAGCCATGTGAAGATCGAAGCCTCTCCGGCGCTCGGCGAGCACAGCGCCGAGGTCTATCGCGAGGTGCTCGGCCTCGGCGAGCAGGACATCGCCGAGTTGCGCGCCGAAGGCGCGATCTGAACCGTTCACCTCATTCTGGAGCCGCATAGAACCATGGGCATCACTGGCTCTGAACTCGTCGCCAAGGCGCTGAAGCGGCACGGGTTCGACGCATTCTTCTTCATCATGGGCGAGCCTATGTACGGCGTTGAGAGAAGCTGCATTTCCGAGGGCCTGCGCGCCATCGACGTGCGGCACGAGCAGGCCGGGGCGATGGCCGCCCATGCCTATGCGCGCCTTCTCAACAAGCCGGGTTTGTGCATGGCCGCGTCCGGGCCGGGTACCACCAATCTGGTGACCGGGCTCGCGCATTCGCTGGTCGATTGCGTACCGGTGCTCGCGCTGGGGGGCTCCAGCCCCATCAGCGGGGCCGGGCGCGGTGTTTTCCAGGAGTTCGACCAGCTTTCGCTGATGAAGCCGTGCACAAAATGGGCGGAACGTGTCTCGCAGACTGAGCGCATTCCCGAGATAATCGACATGGCGGTGCGGCAAGCCATGTCCGGACGCCGCGGACCGGTCTATCTCGATCTGCCGGGAGACGTTCTCTATCGCGAGATCGACGAAGCGACCGTGCGCTGGCCGGCTCAGCCATGGACGTCGCAAGCGCACGAGCGCAGCGGCGCGGACCCCGCCGCGATCGCGCGGGCCGTCGAACTTCTGAAAGCGGCGAAGCGGCCGGTCATCATTTCCGGGAGCGGGGTCCTATGGGCCGACGCTTCTCGGGAACTGCGCGACTTCGTCGGAAAGGCCGGCATCCCGTTCTACACGACGCCGCAAGGACGCGGCGCAGTGCCCGAGGACGACCCCATGTTCTTCGCGGGTTCCCGGTCGATGGCGTTCAAGGACGCCGATCTGATCTTCGTGATCGGCACGCGCATGAACTACGTGATCAACCATGCCGCGCCGCCGCGCTTCAACGGCGAGGCCAAGATCGTTCGCATCGAAGTCGACCCGAACGAGATGGCTCGCAGCACCAGGCTCGATCTCGGCCTGCTAGGCGATGCGAAGATCGTCTTGAAGCAACTCGTCGACGCCGTGAGCGGGGCCGTGTCGCCGGAGCAGTTCGCCGCTTGGCGCGACGTACTGGATGCCGACAACCGCGGACGCGCCGCCAAGCAGGAAGCGGCGCTCGCCGACGAGTCGACGCCCATCCACCCGATGCGGCTCTGCAAGGAAGTCCGGGATATTCTCAAACGCGACGACGTTCTGGTGGTCGACGGGCAGGAGATCCTGAACTACGGCCGGCAGGCGATCCCGAGCTTCACCCCGGGGCACCGCCTCAATTCAGGAACCTTCGGAACGATGGGCGTCGGCATGCCCTTCGGCATCGGCGCCAAGGTGGCGAAGCCCGGAAACCGTGTCGTCGTCCTTCACGGCGATGGCTCGTTCGGGCTGAACGCGATGGAGTTCGACACCGCCGTTCGCCATCACCTGCCCCTGCTCGTGGTGATCAGCCTCAATGGCGGCTGGACAGCCGATCCCAAGAAGGAGAAGCCGGGCCGCGATCTGGGCTATACGCGCTTCGACCAAATGGCGGCGGCGCTGGGTGGGCACGGCGAATATGTCGAGGAGCCCGGAGACCTCGCGGCCGCGCTCCGGCGCGCGCTCGAGGCGGTGGACCGTGGTCAGCCCGCTCTGGTCAACGTGAAGACCGACTGGCGGGCTCGTGCCGGCGCCGCGGCTTTCACAGCCTATTCCACATAGCAGTCATCCAAGGCGGCCTTGCGAGAGCGGTAATCGATACGCTTGTTACGGCGAGCATCGATGATCGTTGATCAAGATAAGACACGACGATTTTCACTCAGCGGAATGCGCGGGGCCGGCTGATTGTCGCTCGCGAAGGACGCTGGCCGCCTTAGGGGCTGCACGATCGGTGGTGGCAGTCGCTCCCTCCGAGACGATCAACGGAGCAGGTGCGACGTGAGCGAGATCACTTCCCGTCTTTCTGATTTCGTGTCGGGCCTCCGGCTCGGAGATATCCCTGCGGATGTCCGCGAACGCACGACAATTCTGGTCGCCGACTCCATCGGGATCGCGGTGCGTGCCCGGCATGAATCGGCTGCGTATCCTCCGTTGGTGCGCGCGGTGAGAAAGCTGGGCTTTGCGGAAGGGCGGTGCGCGGTGCTTGGAGACCTTGACGCATATTCGCCGATGGCGGCCGCGATGATCAACGGAACGCTGATCCATTCGCTTGATTTCGACGACACGCATGCCGCGGGAGCTTTGCACCCTTCCGCCACCACGCTGGCCGCTGCATTGGCGGCCGCCGAAATGGAGAGTGCGGACGGGTCCGATCTGGTGCCAGCGATCATCGCAGGCTACGAGGTGCTTTGCCGGCTTAGCAAGGCGCTCAACCCGGCCGACCATTATGATCGCGGCTTCCACCCCACGGCAACCTGCGGGGCATTCGGGGCTGCCGCCGCGGCGGCGCGAATCATGCGCCTTTCGCCCGCGCAAGTGGCGGACGCGTTCGGGATCGTGCTCAGTCAGGCCGCCGGTTCCATGCAGTTTTTGGAGAACGGGGCTTGGACCAAAGCCTTCCAGGTCGGGCATGCCGCGTCCGCCGGGTTGCTCGCCGCCACGCTGGCGCGGCAGGGCTTCCGAGGCGCCTCGCGCGCGATCGAGGGGACGGCAGGCTTTCTCCATGCGCATGCTCCCAATCCAAATATCGATATAGCCGCGGCAGGCCTCGGGCAGGTCTGGGAGGCTGCCGAGATCGCCATCAAACCCTATCCGGCCTGCCGCTTCGCGCATGCGGCCATGGACGCCATCGTAAGTCTTCGCGAACGGCATTCGCTGAAACTTGACGACGTCCTGGAAATCACTTGCGGGCTGTCCCGCAAGGGCATCGATCTAGTCGGAAAGCCGATCGAACAGAAGCGCGCCGCCGCGACCACCGTGGAGGGTCAGTTCTCCATGCCCTTCCTTGCGGCGGTGGCCCTGGCGGAAGGGGGAATGGGCTGGGGTAGCTATGACCGTTGGCTGCAGGATCACGCCATTCGCCAGTTCATGCCACACGTGTCAGTCGTTCAGGATCCGGAAGTCGAGGCCCTCTTTCCACGTCGGTTTGCGGGCGCCGTGACGATGGTACTCAAGACGGGGGAAACGCTGCACGAGTTCGTCTCAAGCCCGAAGGGCGAGCCGGATAACTTCGTAACATCGGAAGAGGTCTGGCAAAAATTTCAAGCCTTGGTTGAACCCTATATCGGTGAAAGTGCCGCAGCTGCTTTCGAAGCGATCGGAGATTTGGAAAAAATTCAGGCCTCGCGGATCTTATCACTGGTTCGCCCCGCCATGGAAATTACTCGCGTCGGCAAGCTTGCTTGATCGCAAATGCAGAACGCCGACTGACGAAAATTAAAGACGTAGGAAATCAGCTATGATTCAGAAAATTAAAGTCATCAATCCTGTCGTTGAGATCGACGGTGATGAGATGACCCGAATTATCTGGGCGATGATCAAGGACAGGCTGATCCACCCCTTCGTCGAAATCGACCTGAAATATTATGATCTTTCGATTCAGAGGCGAGATGAAACCTCCGATCAAATCACGATCGATGCAGCCGAAGCAATCAAACGCTACAATGTCGGCGTAAAATGTGCGACGATTACCCCAGACGAGGCGCGGGTGAAGGAGTTCGGCCTCAAGGACATGTGGCGCTCACCGAATGGTACGATTCGCAACATCATTGGAGGCGTCGTCTTCCGCGAACCGATCATCTGTCGCAACATTCCCCGCCTCGTTCCCGGCTGGACCCGCCCTATCGTTATCGCCCGACATGCTTTCGCTGATCAGTACAAATCGAGCGACTTCCGGTTCCCCGGCTCTGGAACACTGAGCCTGAAGTTCGTAGGAAGCGACGGTGCCGAGATCGAGCGAGTGATATTCAAAGGAGATGGACCAGGTATTGCGCTTGGCATGTTTAACCTCGACGCATCCATTACTGAATTCGCGAGAACCGTCCTAGCATACGGACTCCAGCGTGGACTGCCGGTCTATCTTTCCACCAAGAATACAATTCTGAAGGTCTATGACGGCCGCTTCAAAGATATTTTCGCGGAGGTGTTTGCGACCGAGTTCGCCGACCGATACAAGTCCGCTGGGCTCACTTACGAACATCGCCTTATAGACGACATGGTCGCGGTGGCACTCAAGTGGTCCGGCGGATATATCTGGGCCTGCAAGAATTACGATGGTGACGTGCAGTCCGATACTGTCGCGCAGGGCTATGGTTCACTCGGATTGATGACTTCAGTCCTCATCACTCCGGATGGCAAGACACTCGAAGCGGAAGCTGCGCATGGCACTGTCACTAGACATTTCCGACAGCATGAGAGCGGCCAGGCGACCTCGACCAATTCGATTGCCTCAATCTTTGCTTGGACCCGTGGTTTGGCTCATCGAGCGAAGCTGGATGCGAACGAAGAGCTTTCAAAGTTTGCGGCCGACTTGGAGGCTGCGTGCCTTGAGACTGTTGAGAGTGGCGAGATGACCAAAGATCTCGCGTTGCTGGTCGGGCCCGAGCAAGCATGGCTTTCGACCGAAACTTTCATCGACAAGGTGGCTGAGCGGCTGGCCGCAAAGGTCGGCTGAAACCTTCGTTTCGTTCTATAGACCCGCCAGGGAGGAACAGGCCTTCGATGCTGCTAGCCCGAGCCCACTCCGCCGTCTTGGTGATCGACGCGCAGGTCAAACTCCTCAACGTCGTGCAGGAGCCCGACAAGGTCGCGCACCACATAACGACGATCCTGAAGGCATCCGGGCATCTGCAGATTCCCGTCATTGTTTCGGAGCAGAACCCCGAAAGACTTGGGCGGAGCGACGAACGCGTATTGCAGTATCTCCAAGCCGACGATGTACTGCCGAAGCGGGAATTCTCGTGCCTGAAGAACGAAGCGATTGCGCGGCGGTTATCGGGAATTGGCAGACAGCAGATTGTCGTCTGCGGTCTGGAGGCGCATATTTGCGTCCTTCAGACCGCAATCGACCTGCACCGCGGCGGATATGAGACCTTCGTGGTTTCCGATGCCGTGAGCTCCAGAAGCGCGACAAATATTGATCTAGCATTTCGACGGGCGGCTTCTCTGGGCATTAACATCGTTTCAAGCGAGATGGTTTTATTCGAATGGCTCGGCAGTTCGGAGAACGAGGCATTCAGAACGATCAGTAAGCTCATTCGCTGATCCAGGTTATTTACGAGGTCGGTTCTCCCCGACGAGATATCCTTCCGGCGATTGGATATCTCCAACTTGATGACCGATATCCGGATGGATATCGGTCATTTTTGTCTCAACACACGCAGAGATTCTTGGTCGTCTCTGCGGGGCTTAACGTCTTGCTGGCGAGCATCTCATGTCGGCTGCCGTAGTATGCTTCATACTCAGCCAGCAGCCCTCTGGGCTCGCGAAAGGCGGATCTTTTCCCGCCTGCGGTTCGGACGCTCGATGATGGCTCTGCTAATGCAGTGGCGACTGCGACCTTCCGCAGGTCGGCGGGATACGCAGCGTTTTCTGAGATGGAGCGGCGTAGAGCAGTATTACCGTATCTAAGTGGCGTTCATGGAGGCGACCACCTTCGTTTCAGCTTGGACTATGACGAACCTTGGCCGTCAGGGCTATCTCGACGCTGACCTAGCCATCGACGAGAACATGTCGCTCATCCGTTGAACGAAGCGGCTGAGCAGGTCGCTGCTGAGCTATTACAGATGGGCATATCTCATCGTTCAATTAGCTATTCGCTTTGTCGGATCATCGGCGATAGCAACGCCGAACGGTGTGACCATCGAGGATCTTCGGGAGATCAATATGAGTGCGGCCGAACAGGCGCAGAACGCGGAACTCAGTTGGCAGAACGATGTCTTCTCCGTCCTGAAGGCCCATGGCGTCAAACATGTCGTCTATGTGCCGGATGCCGGCCATTCGACGGCGATCAAGATGTCTGAGGCGGACAACGAGGTTCAGTCCGTCGTCCTCACCACGGAAGAGGAGGGCATCGGCTACCTCGCCGGCGCATGGCTCGGCGGCGAAAAGGGAGCGCTGCTGATGCAGTCGAGTGGCGTCGGCAACTGCATCAACACGCTGGCGCTGCAGGCGATGGCGAAGTTTCCGCTGCTGATGGTCGTGACCATGCGCGGCGACTGGGCCGAGTTCAATGCGTGGCAGAACCCGATGGGGCAGGTGACCGAGAAGGCCTTGAATCTAATGGGTGTGCTGACCTGGCGGGCGGACAAGCCCGAGGAGGTCGAGCCCCTGCTGCACGGCGCCGCGACCATGGCGTTCAACGGCGATTCCGCCTGCGCCCTGCTGCTGGGCCAGCGCCTGATCGGAGAGAAGAAATGGGTCAAGTGAAAGGCGGGACGCTCGATCGCCGCGAGGTAGTCGCCAAGCTTTTGGTGGGCCGCAAGGACCTGCTCGTCGTGACCGGCCTCGGCTCGGCTTCCTATGACGTCATGGCCGCCGGCGACCACGATAACAATTACTATCTTTGGGCGGCCATGGGCAGCGCAGCGATGGTCGGGCTCGGCCTCGCCAAGGCGCAGCCGGAGAAGTCGGTTGTAGTCATCACCGGCGATGGCGAGATGCTGATGGGCTTCGGTGCCATCGCCACTATCGCGCTGCAGAAGCCGGCGAACCTCTCGATCGTCGTGCTCGACAACGGCCATTTCGGCGAGACCGGCATGCAGGTCAGCCATGCCGGCCGGGGCATCGACCTGGAGCGCGTTGCCGAGACCTGCGGCTTCTCCTGGACTTCGGTTATCAAGGACATGGCCGGCGTCGACGACCTTAAGCCGCGCCTGTCTGCCCGCGACGGCACCAAGTTCGCGACCGTGAAGATCAAGCCGGAGAACCCGCCGCGCGTGCTACCGCCGCGTGACGGCCCCTACATCAAGAATCGCTTCCGGGCCGCGCTCGGCCAGGCGCCGATCTGAAGGCGCGGAGACCACGGACCATGGCGGAGCTCGTCCGTTTCCACAACACGGTCGGCGGCCGGGAGAGCGACAGCTCGACCGGGCGCTGGCTCGCCTCGATGAACCCGTTCACCGGCGAGCCTTGGGCCGAGGTGCCGCATTGCGGCGTCGACGACGCCGATGCGGCAGTCGACGCGGCCCACGGCGCTTTCGTCAAGGGTCCCTGGGCCGACATGACCGCCACGGCCCGCGGCAAGTTGCTGCGGCGCCTCGGCGATCTGATCGCGCGCGACGCCGACAAGCTCGCCGCGATCGAGGTCAGCGACAACGGCAAGCTGCTCGCCGAGATGGCTGGGCAGCTCCGCTACATTCCCGAATGGTTCCATTATTTCGGCGGCCTCGCGGACAAAATCGAAGGGGGAGTTATCCCCACCGACAAGCCCGAGATGTTTACTTACACAAAGCGCGAGCCGCTCGGCGTCGTGGTCGCGATCACGCCCTGGAACTCGCCGCTGCTACTCCTGACCTGGAAGCTTGCGCCTGCGCTGGCAGCGGGCAACACCATCGTCATCAAGCCCTCCGAGTTTACCTCCTGCTCGACGCTCGCACTGATGGCGTTGTTCAAGGAGGCCGGCTTTCCGGAAGGCGTCGTCAATACCGTCACCGGCTTTGGCGGCGAGATCGGCAATGCGCTAGTCTCGCATCCCAAGGTTGCCAAGGTCGCCTTCACCGGCGGAGACGCGACGGGAGCGGCCGTCTATCAGAGCGCGGCCAAGCACATCAAGCACGTCACGCTGGAGCTCGGCGGCAAATCGCCCAACATAATCTTCGCCGACGCCAATATCGACGACGCGGTGAAGGGCGCGATCTCCGGCATCTTCGCGGCGTCGGGCCAGACCTGCATCGCCGGCTCGCGCCTGCTGGTGCAGCGCTCGGTCTACGAGGAGGTCTCCCAGAGGGTCGTCGCTTTCGCGAAGACGGCCCGATTGGGCGACCCCATGGAAAAGACTACCCAGGTCGGGCCGATAACCACCCTGCCGCAGCGCGACAAGGTGCTGGGCTATATCGACGTCGCCCGCGGCGAGGGCGCGCGCTGCCTGCTCGGCGGCAAGCGGCCCGAGGCGCCCGAGCTGGCGAAGGGGTGGTTCGTCGAGCCGACGATCTTCGGCGACGTGTCCAACGAGATGCGGATCGCGCGCGAGGAGGTCTTCGGACCGGTTCTCTCGATCATCCCCTTCGAGGACGAGCAGCACGCCATCGAGATCGCCAACGACTCGATCTACGGGTTGGCATCAGGCGTCTGGACCTCGAGCATCCGCCGCGCCATCACCATGGCGGACAAAATCCGCGCCGGAACGGTCTGGGTTAACACCTATCGCGCGGTGAGCTTCCTGGCGCCGTTCGGGGGTTACAAGAAGAGTGGCGTCGGTCGCGAGAGCGGCCAGCACGCCATCGACGAATATCTCCAGACGAAATGCGTCTGGATCAATCTCGCAGAGGGCGTGCCGGACCCCTTCGTGCTGCGCTGACGCTTCCGGGCCGCTCTCAGGCGGCCCGATATTCGAAACAAGACGATTTTGGCGACAAGACGATTCTGGGTTGAGGACAGCACCGATGCAGACGACTGCCGGCGAGGGTTTCGACGATATCCGGGACGCGATCCGTAATCTCTGCGCACAGTTTCCCGCCGAGTATCATCGCAAGGTCGACGAGGCGCGCGACTATCCCGAGGAGTTTGTCGAAGCCCTGACCAAAGCTGGCTGGATGGCCGCCCTGATTCCAGAGGAGTATGGCGGGTCGGGCCTCGGCCTGACCGAGGCCTCCGTCATCATGGAGGAGATCAACAGGGCAGGCGGCAATTCCGGGGCCTGCCACGGCCAGATGTACAATATGGGCACGCTGATCCGCCATGGCTCGGAGGAGCAGCGGCAACGCTACCTGCCGAAGATCGCGACGGGCGAATTGAGGCTGCAGTCGATGGGCGTGACCGAGCCGACCACCGGCACCGACACCACGAGGATCAAGACGACAGCGGTGAAGAAGGGCGACCGCTACGTCATCAACGGCCAGAAGGTCTGGATCAGCCGGATCCAGCATTCCGATCTGATGATCCTGCTGGCCCGTACAACGCCGCTCGACCAGGTCAAGAAGAAATCGGAAGGCCTGTCGATCTTCGTGGTCGACCTGAAGGCGGCGGTCGGCAAGGGCCTCGAGGTGCGGCCGATCCTCAACATGGTCAATCACGAGACCAACGAGCTGTTCTTCGACAACCTTGAGATCCCGGCCGAGAACCTGATCGGCGAGGAAGGGCAGGGGTTCAGATACATCCTCACTGGCCTCAACGCCGAGCGCACGCTTATCGCCGCCGAGTGTATCGGCGACGGCTGCTGGTTCATCGACAAGGTGACCGACTACACCAAGGAGCGCGTCGTCTTCGGGCGGCCTATCGGCCAGAACCAGGGCGTGCAGTTCCCGATTGCCGAGAGCTTCATCGAGGTCGAGGCGGCGAACCTGATGCGCTACGAGGCCTGCCGGCGCTACGACGCGCAACTGCCTTGCGGCACCCAGGCCAATTTGGCGAAGTATCTCGCCGCCAAGGCGTCCTGGGAGGCGGCCAACGCCTGCCTGCAGTTCCATGGCGGCTTCGGCTTCGCCTGCGAATATGATGTCGAGCGCAAGTTTCGCGAGACGCGGCTCTATCAGGTCGCGCCGATCTCGACCAACCTGATCCTGTCCTATGTCGCCGAGCATGTGCTCGGCCTGCCGAGGTCGTTCTGATGGCTAGCGCCCGCTCTCCGCTCGAAGGGCTCGTCGTCATCGCGATCGAGCAGGCCGTCGCCGCCCCGTTCTGCACCTCGCGCCTCGCCGATGCCGGGGCACGCGTCATCAAGATTGAGCGCGTCGAAGGCGATTTCGGGCGCGGCTACGACGATGTCGCCAAGGGGCTGAGCAGCTATTTCGTCTGGCTCAACCGCGGCAAGGAATCGCTCGTGGTCGATCTCGCGTCGCCAGAGGGCAAGCTGACCCTGAGTGAGCTGCTTGGCGAGGCCGACGTGCTCGTCCAGAATCTCAAGCCCGGGGCGCTGGGGCGGCAGGGGTTCGCGCCGGTAACGCTGCGCAAGAGCCATCCCCGCCTGATCTCCTGCTCAATCAGCGGCTATGGTGAGAGCGGCCCCTATGCCGAGCGCAAGGCCTACGATCTGCTGATCCAGGCCGAATCCGGTCTCTCCTCTATCACCGGCGGGCCCGAGGAGCCGGCGCGTGTTGGTATCTCGATGGTCGACATCGCAACCGGCGCGACGGCGCATGCCGCGATCCTCGAGGCGCTGATCGCGCGCAGCATCACCGGCGAGGGCGCCGATATCCGCGTCTCGATGTTCGACGTGATGGCAGACTGGCTGACCGTGCCGCTGCTGCATCAGGAGGGCGGGAAGCCGCCGAAGCGGCTGGGTCTCGCCCATCCCTCGATCGCGCCCTATGGCGTCTTCTCGACGCGCGAGGGCAAGCAGATTCTGATCTCGATCCAGAGCGACAGGGAATGGGTGAAGTTCGCCGCCGAGTTCCTGCGCCACCCGGCGCTGGGCACCGACGAGCGCTTTTCCAGCAACGTCGCGCGCGTCAACAACCGCGCCGCGACCGACGCCGTGGTCGCCGAAGCCTTCGCCGCCTTGGACGAGGCGCAGGCGCGCGACCTGCTGACGAAGGTTGACGTCGCCTTCGCTTCGGTCAACGACATGGCGGCGCTGTCCAGCCATCCGCATCTGCGGCGCATCACCGTCCAGACGGAGGTCGGGCCCGTCTCTTTCCCGGCGCCAGCGCCGATACTGGTTGGCGTCGAACGCGATTACGGCGCGGTGCCCGCGATCGGCGAGCACGCGGCCTTAAACGAGCAGGAAAGGCACGCTTCATGAGCGGCGAGACTTCCACCCTCGACATCGCGCATCTGCGGAGCTGGATCGGCCGCGAGGATGTCGGCACTGAAATCGTCAGCGCCGATCTCGCACGCAAATACCACGCGACCATGGATTTCCCGGGCGAAGCGCCGCAGGCCGGCGAGATCGTGCCGCGGCTGATTCATTTCTGCCTGGCGCAACCCGCTGCCCCGACCGCCAAGCTGGGGCCGGACGGACACCCCGCCCGCGGCGGTTTCCTGCCGCCAGTGCCGCTGCCGCGGCGCATGTGGGCCGGCGGCGCCTTCGCGTTCCGCGGCGATCTGCGTGTAGGCGACGAGGCCCGGCGCATCTCGCGCATCGAGGACGTCGTGCTGAAGGAGGGCCGCACCGGCGCGCTCTGCTTCGTCACGGTGAAGCATCGGGTCGAGGCCAATGGCGAACTCGTACTGGAGGAGCGGCAGGACATCGTCTATCGCGGGCTCGAAGCGCCCGGCGGAGCGGGCAAGGTCCCTCCGGCCGCCGAGCAGGGCGCCCATCAGCGTCCTATGAGGGCCGAGGCGCCCCTGCTCTTCCGCTATTCGGCGCTGACCTTCAACGGCCACCGCATCCATTACGACCGGCGCTACGTCACCGAGGTCGAGGGTTATCCTGGCCTGATTGTGCACGGCCCGATGCAGGCGGCGCTGCTCTACTATTATGCGAGCGAGTTGCGCGGCGCGGCGCCGAAGCGCTTCAGCTTCCGCGGCCTGTCGCCGCTGTTCGACGACGATGCCTTCGCGCTTCATGCCAGCGATGATGGCGAGCGGCTGAAGCTCTGGACTGCCAAGCAGGACGGGCCGCTCTGCATGGCCGCTGAGGCTCAATGGGCATGAGCGCGTCGCTCGACTTCCTCGTGCCGATCTTCGTCCCGGGCAATCGGCCGGACCGCTTCGAGAAGGCCGCCGCCGCCGGGGCCGACGCGATCATCGTCGATCTCGAGGACGCCGTCGCTGCCGAGGCTAAGGATGAGGCGCGGGCGGCGTTGCGCTGTGGCTTCTCCTCCTTGCCCATCCTGGTGCGCGTCAACGGCGTCGGCACGCCCTGGCACGAGGCGGACATGGCTGCGTTGCCGGGCAACGGGCTCGCCGCGGTGGTCGTGCCAAAGGCCGAGGGAGGCGAGGGCTTCGCGGTATTGTGCGAGGCCTCGCCGGTTCCGGTCGTGGCGCTGATCGAGAGCGCGCGGGGGCTGGCCGATGCCCGCCGCATCGCGGCCATGCGGAACGTCGTCCGGATCGCCTTCGGCAGCATCGATTTCTGCGCCGATCTCGGTTGCGCCCATAGCCGCGAGGCGCTTCTGGCCGCGCGCAACGAATTGGTGCTGGCATCACGGCTGGCTGGGCTCGTCGCGCCGATCGACGGCGTGACGACGGCGCTGAACGATGCTGCACTTATCTCGAACGATGCGCGTCATGCGCGCGATATGGGCTTCGGCGGAAAGCTCTGCGTCCACCCGCGCCAGATCGACGCCATCCGCTCCGGCTTCGCGCCGGACGAGGCCGAGATCGCCTGGGCGCGGAAGGTCCTCGCTAGCGGGGACGGCGCAGCGGCAGTCGACGGTGGCATGGTCGACGAGCCGGTCCGTATCCGCGCCCGCGCCATTCTCAAGCGGGCAGGGGCCGAAGAGTCCGAAATCTGAACCGAAATCACTTCCGTATCGGAGCAAGTCCTCATGAAGATCTTGGTGCCCGTGAAGCGGTCGGTTGCTTACAACGTGAAGATCCGCGTGAAGGCGGACGGTTCGGGCGTCGAACTCGCCAACGTCAAGATGTCGATGAACCCGTTCTACGAGATCGCGGCTGAAGAAGATCGCCGATTACGGCCTCGTCGGCGACCTGTTCGCGGTTCTCCCCGAACTCGCCGCCGAGATCGCCAGAGCGGGGAAGTAGAACGCTGGCCGCCCATCGAAAAAAGCGATCTTATTGCATAAAATCTTATCGCTATTTTTGAGCAAACCGCCGGCTCATATGCGATCTGTCCTAATCGCAAGCCGGCGGCTCGACCACGCCTAAAGATCAAGAGGAATCCGCGATGCCGAAGGCGATCACGAAGATTCTTGTCGCGAACCGTTCGGAGATCGCGATCCGCGTGTTTCGTGCGGCGAACGAGTTGGGGATCAGGACGGTCGCGGTGTGGGCGGAAGAGGACAAGCTCGCCCTGCATCGTTTCAAGGCGGACGAGAGCTACCGGATCGGGCGCGGCCCGCATCTCCACAAGGAGATGGGGCCGATCGAGAGCTATCTGTCGATCGACGAAGTGATCCGGGTCGCCAGGCTGTCGGGCGCGGACGCTATCCATCCAGGCTACGGGCTGCTCTCCGAGAGCCCCGAATTCGTCGAGGCCTGCGACGCGGCCGGCATCACCTTCATCGGCCCGCGCGCGAAGACGATGCGCGAGCTCGGCAACAAGGTCGCGGCGCGCAACCTAGCAATCTCGGTCGGCGTTCCCGTCGTCCCGGCGACGGAGCCGCTTCCCGACGACCCAGCCGAGGTCGCGAGGATGGCCGAGGCGACCGGATATCCGGTGATGCTCAAGGCCTCCTGGGGCGGCGGTGGGCGCGGCATGCGCGCAATCCGCCACCCTGCTGATCTCGCCCGCGAGGTGACCGAGGCCCGCCGCGAAGCTAAGGCCGCCTTCGGCAAGGACGAAGTCTATCTGGAAAAGCTGGTCGAGCGCGCGCGCCATGTTGAAAGCCAGATCCTCGGCGACACCCATGGCAACGCGGTGCATCTCTTCGAGCGCGATTGCTCGATCCAGCGGCGCAACCAGAAGGTGATCGAGCGCGCGCCCGCCCCCTATCTCACCGCTGCGCAACGGGCCGAACTCGCCGATTACTCGCTACGGATCGCCAGGGCGACAGACTATGTCGGCGCAGGCACGGTCGAGTATCTGATGGATGCTGACAGTGGCAAGTTCTACTTTATCGAGGTCAATCCGCGCATCCAGGTCGAGCATACCGTTACCGAGCTCGTCACCGGCATCGACATCGTCAAGGCGCAGATCCACATCCTCGAGGGCCACGCGATCGGCACCGATGCCTCGGGCGTACCGCCGCAGGCCGAGATCCGCCTCAACGGCCACGCGCTGCAATGCCGCGTCACGACCGAGGATCCCGAGCAGAACTTCATCCCCGATTACGGCCGCATCACGGGCTATCGTGCCGCTTCCGGCTTCGGCATCCGCCTCGACGGCGGCACCGCCTATCCCGGCGCCGTGATCACCCGCTACTACGACCCGCTACTGGAGAAGGTCACCGCTTGGGCGCCGACGCCGCGCGAAGTGATCGCACGCATGGACCGCGCGCTGCGGGAGTTCCGTATCCGTGGCGTCGCGACCAACCTGACCTTCCTAGAAGCGATCGTCCGCCATCCCGCCTTCGCGGAGATGACTTACACGACCCGCTTCATCGACAGCACGCCGGAGCTGTTCCAGCAGGTGAAGCGGCAGGATCGCGCGACCAAGCTCCTGACCTATCTCGCGGACGTCACCGTCAATGGCCATCCTGAGACGCGCGACCGGGTGCGGCCGCTGGCGAACGCCGCGGCGCCGGCTACGCCCTTCAGCGACGCGCCGATCGTTCCCGGCACGCGCCAAAAGCTGGACGCGCTCGGCCCGCACGGTTTCGCCCGCTGGGTGCGCGAGCAGAAGCCGGTCCTCGTCACCGACACGACGATGCGCGACGCGCACCAGTCGCTTCTGGCGACGCGGATGCGGACCTACGATATCGCTCGCATCGCGCCGGCCTATGCGCGCGCCCTGCCAAACCTGTTCTCGCTGGAATGCTGGGGCGGGGCGACCTTCGACGTCGCCATGCGCTTCCTGACTGAAGACCCGTGGGAGCGCCTGACGAAAATCCGCGAGGGCGCCCCCAACATCCTCCTGCAGATGCTGCTGCGCGGCGCCAACGGCGTTGGCTACAAGAACTATCCTGACAATGTTGTGCGCTATTTCATTCGTCAGGCGGCGCAGGGTGGCATCGACCTCTTCCGCGTCTTCGACTGCCTGAACTGGGTCGAGAACATGCGCGTTGCCATGGACGCGGTGATCGCGGAGGGCAAGCTCTGCGAGGCGGCGATCTGCTATACCGGCGACGTCCTGGATTCCGCCCGGCCCAAATACGACCTGCGCTACTACGCCGACCTCGCGTCCGAACTGGACAAGGCGGGCGCCCACCTGATCGCGGTCAAGGACATGGCCGGCCTGCTGAAGCCCGCTGCGGCGCGCCAGCTCTTCAAGGCGCTGCGGGAGGCCACCGACCTGCCGATCCACTTCCACACCCACGATACCTCCGGCATAGCGGCGGCGACCGTGCTGGCGGCGGTCGAAGCGGGCGTCGATATCGTCGATGCGGCGATGGACGCGGTCTCGGGCGGGACATCGCAGCCCTGCCTGGGCTCGATCGTCGAGGCGCTTGCGGGATCGGGGCGCGAAGCCGGCCTCGACCCGGCCTGGATCCGGCGCATCTCCTTCTATTGGGAGGCGGTGCGCAACCAGTACGCGGCCTTCGAAAGCGATCTAAGGGGGCCGGCGTCGGAGGTCTATCTGCACGAGATGCCGGGCGGCCAGTTCACCAATCTCAAGGAGCAGGCGCGCTCACTCGGGCTGGAGACGCGCTGGCATCAGGTGGCGCAGGCCTATGCCGATGCGAACCGCATGTTCGGCGACATCGTCAAGGTGACGCCGTCTTCGAAGGTCGTCGGCGATATGGCGCTGATGATGGTCAGTCAGGACCTCTCGGTCGCCGATGTCGAGAACCCGGAAAAAGACATCGCCTTCCCCGACTCGGTCGTCTCCATGCTCAGGGGCGATCTCGGCCAGCCGCCGGGCGGCTGGCCCGAGGCGTTGCGGACCAAGGCCGTCAAAGGAGAGCGGCCCTATACGGTTCGCCCAGGTTCGCTGCTGCCAGATGCAGACCTCGCCGGCGAACGCGGGGTGGCGCAGGCGCAGATCGGCCGGCCGCTCAGCGATCCGGAGTTCGCCTCCTACCTGATGTACCCGAAGGTCTTCGTCGACTTCGCGGCGGCGTCTGAAAAATACGGTCCGGTCAGCACCTTGCCGACGTCCGCCTATTTCTATGGGCTTTCGGTTGGCGAGGAGGTCTTGCCGGAGATCGACACCGGCAAGTCGCTGGTCATCCAACATCAGGCCACGGCCGAGCCCGACGAGCAGGCCATGGTCAAGGTCTTCTTCGAACTCAACGGCCAAGCGCGGATCATCAAAGTCCCGGACCGCAGCCGGGTTGCCAGCCGGGCCGTCCGGCGCAAGGCGGAAGCCGGCCATCAGGGCCAGGTTGGCGCGCCGATGCCAGGCGTCATCTCTACGGTCGCCGTCGCGCCCGGCCAGGCGATCAGGGCCGGTGATGTGTTGCTGTCGATCGAGGCCATGAAAATGGAGACTTCACTCCACGCCGACCGCGACGGCAAAGTCGCAGAAGTCCTCGTCAAGGCCGGAGATCAGATCGACACAAAGGATCTGCTCGTCACGCTGATCTGAAAGAAACGACCGATGGCACTGCCACCGCTCGTGCTCATCCCTGGCCTGCTCAACGATGGCGAGCTATGGCGCGACCAGATCGCGGCGTTGTCGGACATCGCCGACTGCATCGTCGCGGATATCACGAAGGGCGAAAGTCTGGAGAAACTTGCCGCGCAGGTGCTCACCGGGGCGCCTTCGCGTTTCGCCCTCGCTGGCTTCTCGCTCGGCGGCTATGTCGCGGTCGAGATGGCGCGCATGGCCAGCGAGCGAATTGAGCAGCTCGCGCTGCTGGATACCTCGATCCGGGCGGACAGCCCCGACCGTGCCGCCGTGCGCAAGGCGCTTGACAAGGCGGCCCGGGCGCCCGGCAAGTTCCATGGCTTTGGGGACCGGCTGCTGCAGACCTATCTCGCCGACAGCCATCTTGGAGACGAGGCGATCGTCTCGCGCATTCGCGGGATGACGAAGCGGCTAGGGCTTGAGGTTTTCGTGCGGCAAAACAACGTCGAGCGCAAAGACGGCGCCGACGTCCTGCGCGCGCTACGCTGCCCCGTCCTGATCCTCGCGGGCGAATTCGACGCGTTGACGCCCTATGCCGATCACGAGGCGATGGCTGCGCTGGTGCCGCACGCAGAACTTGTCCGGATCGCGGATAGCGGCCATATGACCCCAATCGAGAACCCGACCGCTGTGAATGCCGCGCTGCGCCGTTGGTTGACCGCGCGGCGCTGAAGCCGGAGGGGCGTCTCAAGGGCGTGACAGAACTCAGCTGCCGGGCAGCGGCGGCCGTAATCGGGGGCGCTCCCGGCATCGCCGTCATGCAGTTTGGCTTACTCCATGGCCGGCGTTGGCATGCCACTCATTTCACCCATCGGCGGGATGATCGCCGGGAGCAGTCGTTCCTCGACGCCCGCCCGCATTGCGCGGACCGCTTCAGAAGGCGTTTTCCGCCGGTTCGCATGCCGATCGCGATCGCGAAAGGGACGGCCCTGGCGAACCGCCCATCACCCGTGGGCATCGAAGCCGACCGGACGTTGCGCTGCGGGCCTTCAGACGCTCACCCCGTCTTGGCAGCCTTCGCATAGGCGCCGGCATAGCGGCCTTCACGGACGCTGAGCATGATCTCCTCCTCCTTGCGCTCCTGCGCGCGCACCGCCTCCAGCAGTGCGGGCGCCTTTTCGGGCGAGAAGGCGACGACGCCGTCCTGGTCGCCGACGACGAAGTCGCCGGGGTGAACGACCATGCCGCCGATTGTCACGGGCACGCCGATCTCGCCCGGACCGTTTTTGTAAGGACCGCGATGGATCGCTGTGCGGGCGAAGCAGGGGAAATCGCCGTTCGCGATGGCGCCGACGTCGCGGATAGCTCCATCGATGACAAAGCCCGCGACGCCGCGCGACCGGGCGATCGTCACCATGATCTCACCGACCAGCGCGCGGCTTTCGTCGCCTCCTCCGTCGACCACCAGCACGTCGCCGGGCTTCACTAGGTCGAGCGCCTTGTGGATGAATAGGTTGTCGCCTACTGCGGTGCGGACGGTAAAGGCCGGGCCGGCCAGGCGCCCTTCTCGATGGAACGGCCGCAGCCCGACCGCTCCCGGAAGACGGTCGAGATTGTCGCTGATCACCGCTGTCGCGGCAGATTTGAAGGCGTCTATCAGGTCGGAAGCCATCGGCTTGCTCCGTTCGAGTTCAAGATTCGCGGCTAAGGGGTCAGAAGAGCTCACGGCACTCTTGGTCGTTCCGCGCAGCCTTCATCGATTGCTTCCATCGAGGTCGCGAAGGACGGCTGGATATGTGGCGAGGCCGCAGCATGGGCGACGTCGAGGAGGTAGCGGGCCACGTCGAGATCCGCGGCCAGCCGCTCTCCGCGCAGCGTCCTCCTGCCGAATCGCGCAGGGCGTGATCTGGCTGATAAGTACGTCATCGCGTCTATCAGCGTCTTGGGGCCGGCGGCTTGGCCGAGGCGCATCCTGTCCCTGCAGTATCGAAATCAGCTGCGCCGGTGAGGAAGTCGGCGACATATTGGCCTGCTGCGTGCAATTCGCGCACACGCTGACGACCGCTATCCTCGCGGAGGGCTTGAGTGCGGAAACCGTTTCCGAAAGACGTAGCTCTACCACGGGCGTTTCCCCGATTCAGAAAGTATCGGGTGAAACTAAGTTGGTGTTTTAGGCACGAAAAGCGATAAAAAATACTTTCGATTAATCGATTTTAGGCATTAGTTGTAGCTTCCCGCTCTTCCGTCGTGCTGGTCAGCATGCGACCCAGCCAGACCTGGCTCCGGACGAGATCGCCCGCGATCTGAACGAAGGTTTCACCGGCGAAGCGGGCGGCGGGGCTGATTGGTCTATCAGCCGGATAGGCGATCACGAGTTTGCGGCTCGGCGTCGGGTCAGTGAGTGGCCGTACCCTTAGGATTCCAGATTGGACGAGGCCGTAGATCGGGGCCAGGGGCAGGACTGTCGCTCCGAAACCGTTGCGAACGAGGTCGATCATGGCTCCCAGCGAGTCGGCCTCGATCTGCGCCCGAAGTTCGAATCCGGACCTCCGGGCGCATTCGTCGACGATCGTGCGCAGCCCGTGGCGCGGGCTCGGGAGCACCAAGGGGCCGTTGGCGAGCGCCGAGAAGCGTTGAGGCTCTGGCTCGACGGAACTCTCGGGATCCGCCGAAACCAGCATCAGTTCCTCGATCATGACGGGTACGATTTTGAGGGAGTGAATCGGTTTGGGATCGTACGAGACGGCGAGTTCGAGCTCGCCCCGCTGAAGCCAGTCCAGAAGGTGGCCGCTAAAAGCCGAGGCCAGCCTAACGTTGAGCTGCGGATGCGCGTCGCGCAAGCGTTTGACGAGTGGCACGGTGACGATTTCCGCAACCGTGGGTGTTGTGCCGATAGCGACTGTGCCCCGCAATGAGGTTCCCGTGGAGCGCGCGGTGGTGCGTATCGCGTCCATCTCGGCGAGGATGCGGATCGCGTGCTCCAGCACCTCCCGACCGATGTCGGTGATCACCATCCCGCGGCCATGACGCTCGAACAAAGGCACGCCGAGCTCGGTCTCAAGCTGGCGAATCTGACGGCTCAGCGCGGGCTGGACGATATTAAGGCGGTCGGCAGCGCGGCTCAGGCTGCCTAGCTCGGCGACGTGGATTAGAGTTTTGAGCTGGGCTATGTCCATGCGGAAACGTTGCCGGCGAGGGGCATTTGAGGCGACCTTGATATAGAGACAATATGGGATCAAGCGCTGTGGCTTCTATCCCTGTTTCCTGATCGGTATACGCGCTGGTAGCAAATGCTAAGCGACGGCACAGCCTAAGGGGGCAGAATGATCACGTTGCGGCAACTCGAGGCCCTGTACTGGATCGTTGAACTCGGCACCTTTGAGCGTGCGGCCGACAAGCTCAACACGACCCAGTCCGCTATCTCGAAGCGCATTCACGAACTTGAAGCGTCGACTGGGCTTGCGGTGTTTGACCGAAGCCAGCGGGGGGCACGTTTGACAGAGCAAGGCGAGCAAATTCTCACGCTGGGCCAATCCATGCTCGATCTACAGGAAAAAATTCTGATGCTACGCGAAGGTGGCGTCCCTCCGGCTCGGCGGATCAGAATTGGCGTCACTGAGCTCTCTGCGTTGACCTGGCTGCCCCGGCTGGTCACCCGCTTAAGGCAAGACTATCCAACGATCCAAATCGACCCCGACGTAGACCTCACGCGCAATCTCTACGAACGCCTTTTGGAAAACGACCTCGACCTCATCGTCATCCCCGAAGTGTTTGCCTTTCCCGATGTCACGGCCGTCCGGATCGGAGAGGTTCGCAATAGCTGGATGTCACGGCCAGATCGTGCTCCTGCGGCGAAGACGCTCAACCTAGCGGCGCTTGCTGAATATCCGATTCTGGTGCAGGGGCGGCGGTCAGGTTCGGGGATGTATATCAATCAATGGCTCAAAACGCAGGGAATAAGCTTCCCGCGCATTCTGTCGTGTGACAGTCTTACTGCACAGCTCGCCTTCGCCGTTGCCGGCCTTGGCATCGGATATTTCCCCCAGGATTGCTTCCTGCCATTGGTTAAGGAAGGAAAGCTCGCGCTCGTCGCTTCCGACCCAGAATTACCCCCGGTGCCCTATGCCGCCATGTTTCGCAGCGAGAAGCCGACTGTTCTGATACCCGTTGTTGCAGACATGGCTCGCGAGGTCTGTGATTTCTCGCGTCAGCTACAAAGCTGAGACTCCGGTCGTCCTATTCGTAGGCCGCCTTGATCGGTCCGGATTGGATGATGGCTAAGAAGCGATATCGGATCGAATGGAGCGAGTATCTCGGTTAGGCGCATTATTTCTTTTCCCCGTTCCAAAGAGCCCGCAAATCGCACGCAATCTTCCCGGCAGCGCTGATGCAGTTGTGCCATTCTTGCGATGAAGCGAATTGAGTTTCAGAACCTCTCACGTTGCGAGATGCCGGGATCAAGCACCCGTAGATCACGGAAACTGCGATCTACGAGGGGGCTCATCCGAACCGCGAGCCTATGTGAATAAAATCAACTATTATTCAATATATTATTTAAGCAGTCAAAAACTAAAAACCCGCTGAATGACAGGCGCAATCAGATATGCTTCAGACCAATCTGATGAATGAGTGGTATCAATTCGTCACGTGCGCTAATGCGGTGATAACGCGCCGCTTCGCGCGCCAATTGCACATCTCCGTCCAAAATCGCGGCAATGATTTGTCTATGTGAAGCGGCAGAGTTACTTGGAAACGCTCTCAGCTTGAGGGTCAGTATGCGGGCGCGATGCGCTTGGTCGGTCACGGTCTGCGCAACGCGACACAACCTGCCGTTCCCGCAGCGCTCAACCAGCAGACGGTGAAAGCGATCATCGGCTTCCGCCCAGCGCTTCAAATCGTCTCCCCGCAAGGCGACGTCCATTTCACCATTCGCAGCCTCTAGTTCCAGCGCCACAGCTTGACGTGCCGTTGGCGACATCACTGCAAGAAGCTCGGCCGCCATTGGCTCGATTGCGATCAGCACATCATAAATTTCGCGGATATCCTCTGGAGCCAACGGGCATATCAGCACGCCACGCTTAGGCAGAACTCGAACAAGGCCGTCCTCTTGGAGTCGGATGATCGCTTCGTGGACCGGCGTGCGGCTCATCCCGAGTCTGACTGCAATTTCCTGCTCTGAACATTGATAGCCTGGCGGGAAGGCAGTGTTTCGGATCGCCGTCTTCAATGCAGCGTACGCCTCCCCGACGAGCGAGGGGCGCGCACTTTCCATCGATGACCAATCGCTTCGGGCCGGATCAACCATGGGCGGGACTTCAGCATGCGGTCGCCTTCCATGCAAGAAAGGATGGATGATTGACAAATGCGTCTTTGGCCGGAATGATCAAACATCCAAGCTTCCATGGAAGTTGAGTGCGCGGCCCGCAGAGGCCGGAATCCGGGAGAGGGACGATGAAGCAACTCGTGCTTGCATTGAGTATTGCGTCACTGACGCTTGCATCCGCCGCCGCGCAGACGAGCTACCCCACAAAGCCGATCACACTGGTGGTGCCGTTCGCGGCCGGCGGTACTACAGATATCGTGGCTCGGTTGATGGCAGATCATATGGGTCGCACACTTGGGCAATCTGTGATCGTCGAGAACATTGCGGGAGCAGGCGGTACGACCGGCGCCAATCGCGTCGCGAAGGCGACGCCCGACGGTTACACGCTGCTGATGGGCAATCTCGGCACCCAGGCCGCCAGCGTCGGCCTTTACCCCAAACTGGCCTACGATCCTCGTACTGATTTCGAGCCGGTGATGAATTCGGCTTCGACACCGATGCTGGTGGTCGCGAAGAAGGACCTGCCCGTCAAGGATTTCCGCGAATTTGTTGCGTATCTCAAAGCGAACGCCGAGAAGCTGAACTACGGTTCCGGCGGTGTTGGTTCAACTTCGCATCTTACCTGCCTGTTTCTGGATTCGCTATTGGGTGTGAAGCCCCAGCATGTGCCGTTCCGGGGCTCCGGGCCGGCGCTGAACGCGCTCCTCGGCGGCCAGGTGGATTATGTCTGCGATCAGACCGTTGCCATCGTGCCGACCGTTCAGGCCAAGGATGGAAAAGGGCTTGTGGTCGCGGTGCAGAATAGACTGCCCGTCATTCCGGACGTGCCTACATCGGCCGAGCAGGGCCTGCCGCAGTTCCTGGCGACGGGATGGAATGCGATGTTTGCGCCGAAGAGCACGCCGAAAGATATTGTCGAGAAGCTCAATGCGGCGGCTCGTGCGGCCCTCAAGGATGAGATCACGCGAAAGCGGCTCCTCGACCTTGGCGCGGAGCTCCCTGACGACGCCGGTCAGACCCCGACAGCACTCGGTGAACTGGTCCGGACGGAGATCGACAAATGGGTGCCGGTGATCCGCAATGCCGGCGTCTCTGTCCAGTAAACCAACAGCGTCGGAAGCGCACGACCGACGCGAGGCAACCAAAGTAGAGAGATAACGATGCGTACTCACCGCATTGCCGCCATCGGCGGCGACGGAATAGGGCCCGAAGTCATCGCGGCCGGACTGCAAGCGCTCGAAGTCGCGGCGGAGCGCGATGGTGGGTTCGGCCTCGAGGTCAAGTCCTTCGATTGGGGCTCTGAATACTATCGCAAGCACGGCATCATGATGCCGGCGGATGGCGCCGAGCGGCTACGCGCTTTCGACGCAATCTTCTTCGGAGCGGTCGGTGCGCCCGATATACCGGATCATGTGACCTTGTGGGGATTGCGTCTCGCGATCTGTCAGCCGCTGGACCAATACGCAAACGTGCGCCCCACACGAATCCTGCCGGGCATCACCAGCCCGTTGCGACACGTCTCGGGGCCAGAGCTTGACTGGATCATTGTACGAGAGAACTCCGAGGGCGAGTATTCCGGTGTTGGTGGACGCGTGCATCAGGGCCTGCCGGGGGAGGTTGCGACCGACGTCGCCATGTTCACCCGCGCGGGTGTGTCGCGTATCATTCGCTACGCCTTCGAGATTGCCCGCTCTCGCCCCCGAAAAATGCTGACGGTGGTCACCAAGTCCAACGCTCAGAGACATGGCATGGTACTGTGGGACGAGATCGCGGCGGAAGTAGCCATAGAGTTCCCAGATGTGCGCTGGGACAAGATGCTGGTCGATGCGATGACGATGCGCATGACGCTAAAACCTGAGTCGCTGGACACCATCGTGGCGACTAACCTTCACGCTGACATCTTGTCAGACCTCGCAGCCGCACTCGCTGGCTCGCTGGGCATCGCACCGACCGCGAACCTCAATCCAGAGCGAAAGGCGCCTTCGATGTTCGAGCCGATCCATGGCTCGGCGTTCGACATCACAGGCAAGGGAATCGCTAACCCTGTGGCAACCTTCTGGACTGGGGCGCTGATGCTCGACCATCTCGGTGAGAAAGCGGCAGCGGCGCGCCTAATGCGTGCCGTCGAGCGTGTCACGGCCGATCCGGGCCTGCACACGCCCGATCTTGGTGGCCAGGCGACGACGCAGCAGGTCACTGACGCCGTCTGCGAGGCGCTGCGCGGGGACAATATCTGAGAGGCCGGCTGGTCTCACTTGAAAACGTCGTCTCGGTTCCACCTTTCGGGCCGGGGCGTGAACGTTGATGTTCCGGAGTCGGGATGGTTTTAGATATCCGACGATTTCGATGCTCCGCGTGGAATGGGACATCGCGATTAACCAGACGATCCCGTGGTTGAGGGCGACATGCCGTGATCCTGGCGCAATGGTGAGCCAAAGTTCTTTGCCAGCTACGGCTATCGGCCAGTTCGCCAGGAGGAGGCGGAAATTGCCTGTGGTGGATCACGGGCCCCGCGTCAAAAATGAGCCCGATTCGGCCCCTCGTCTGCCGCTGCACTGAAGACGGAGGAAGCATGCAGGCGCTATCGAGGATAATGTGCTGTGCGGCGGCGGTCATGAGCTTGGCGCTTGCCGCGGCCATGGGGCCGGTTCTTGCTCAGTCCGTGCCGGAGGTGGAGAATTTTGATTCCGCGAAAGTGATTGCGGGCATTGCGATTGCGCATGAGGACTGTGCTGCCTTGGAGCGCAAGGACACGGCGATCTGGGTGGAGGCTGGTGGGGCCTCAACTTGTATGCGCTATTACGCGGCGGGCCTTGCGCCAGCGCCGGGACCCAATCCGGTCACCATGATCTGGCTGAACGGCGACGTGCTCGGGCCGAAGGGCAACAATGCCCGCAAGCGGCAGAGCGGCTTCGGTCCGACCGAGATGGTGGCACTCGAACGGCGACTTTCGGTCCGCTTCAACGTGCCGGCGATCTTTCTAGGGCGGTCTGGCACTTACGGCAGCGCCGGCAAGCATTTCACGATGCGCGGCCGCCCGGTCGAGGCGGCCCTGGTCGATGCCGCGCTCACCGGTCTGAGGAAGCGCTATGCCATCAGCGCCTTTGCGCTCGGCGGCCATAGCGGCGGGGGCACGCTTGTGGCCGAGATGCTGGGGCGGCGAAACGATCTCCGTTGCGCGGTGATCTCCTCCGGCGCTTCCGCGTATCGCGCTTATCTGGAGGCGCGTGGCCTCCTAAAGGCCGGCGAGAAGCTGACGCGCTTCGATCCCTATGCCGTGCTCGAGAAAATCCCGGCTGATCCGAAGCGCCGCATCTTCGTCATCGGTGATCCGCGGGAAACCAATGTGCCCTTCTCTGCCCAGCAGCTCTATTTTGAAGGGCTAACGGCACGAGGCCATGCCGCCTGGCTCGTCCCGCTGGAACGGGCAAGGGATGACCGCCATCACGATCTGGTCGATTTCGGGGAACTGGCTGACGGAATGTGTGCAGCCGGCAAGAGTACCGAGGCGATCATTGCCGCTTTGCGGGCGCTGCCCAGTCCGCCGCCGCGCCTTTCGAACTGAAACACGGCTCGATATCTGCTGGAGGCGTTGGCGCACTGGCGGTTGCTCAGCCGGTAGAGTTTCGAACTGACGTGCCGCCAAAAATATCGCGAGGGGCATCGCGCCGAGGCCTGCCAGGCCGATGAGCTTCAGCGAGACCGTCGGACAGGATCGAGCACAGCCGGAGGAGCTGCCTCAACACGTTAATCTGGCCACACCGCGATTATATTGGGTTAAACGACGCCGAATCGGGCGAGGCGACAGCCCAACCTCGCGTCCTTCTCGCCGCGAATTTTGACGTGGCCGATGGCGAACCTTCGGACGTTCGCTTAAATTTGCTTGTGATGCTGGCCCCATCTACTCAAGGGACCAGCACTTCCGGGCGTCGCGCCCAACACCCGTTGCTCGCGATGCCCTTAAAGAACTCAGCGTGACGCCTGGAAGCATGGGTTTGTCCGAGCATCAGCCGCTCATAGTGGCCCGGTTACTGGGTCAGCTGAATCAATGCGAGATCTGACCGATGAATGTCTTGATGCGCGGGTGACATATATTGCCGAAGAACTCATCCGGCCCACCTTCAAAGATCAGCCGGCCATCATCCATAAAGGCTATGGAATCTGCGACTTGCCTAGCAAATCCCATCTCGTGGGTCACGCATATCATCGTCATGCCCTCGGCGGCTAGGGCCACCATTGTATCGAGCACCTCCTTGACCATCTCGGGATCGAGTGCAGAGGTAGGTTCGTCGAAAAGCATGATCTTCGGTTGCATGCACAAGGCCCGCGCGATCGCGACGCGTTGCTGCTGGCCGCCAGAAAGTTGTCCCGGAAATTTGTTGGACTGCTCAGGGATGCGAACCTTCTCGAGGAATCTCATCGCGATGGCGCGGGCCTCCTTTTCCGGGATTTTTTCACCAACCGTGGCGCGAGCGTACAATTGTCGAGAACGTTAAGGTGCGGGAACAGGTTGAACTGCTGAAACACCATACCCGCATTCTGCCTGATGTCCCGCACCTGCCTGGGATTGGCGGCGTCGAGCGGTATGCCGCCAACGACAATTCTGCCTTTCTGGAAATCCTCCAGGCCATTAACACAGCGGATCAAGGTAGATTTTCCGGAACCGGAAGGGCCGCAGACGACTACGCGCTTTCCAGTTTCGACCTTGAGCGAAACGTCGGTTAGGGCCTGATGGGACCCGTACCATTTGCTGACTAGCTCGATGTCGACCGATGAACTGGGAATTGGAACAGCGGTCATGGCTATATCTCCTTGTTAGATGCAGCCGTCACCACCTCTCCAAAAGCCGGCGGCGGGCTGAAGTACTATTCTGAAGTAGGTGAGAGCACGGTGCCTGCTGGGCTGAAGAAGGCGATCTGTGCAATTCACCTAGCCAGATGCGGTGCTCTTGTGGATCAACAGGTTAATAGGTGGGCAACGAAGGGAGTGGCAGATTGAGATACTGTTGATGCAGGCCTGCCAACTGACCGTTCTGCTTCACCGTGTAGATGAATGTGTTGAGCCACTGCAGAAGGTCGAACGAGCCCTTACGCACCGCTATCGCGTAATGCGCCTCCGAGAACGTGAACTTGGATTCGAAGGCATCCTCGCCCTTAGCCTTGTTCATCTGGCCGGGGATCAACCAGCCCTCGGCAATGGCGTCGACTTGGCCCGATAGAAGCGCCTGCACACAGCCAGCGACGTCGTCGAGGCGGACGATCTGTGTGTCCTTGGGTGCTACCGCCGTCAGCTGCGGATCGGCCGCACCGCCGCGGATCACACCCACCTTCAGGCCCTTAAGATCTTCGGGGCCGGAAATCTTGCGCGTCTTTGAAGCGATGAGTTCGAACTTCAGGCCGGCGTACGGGATGGTGAACATTACTTGCGAGGCGCGCTGCGCTGTCACGGTCAGCGTCGAAAGGGTGATGTCAGCCTTGTTCGTCAGCAGGAAGGGCAGCCGGTTGGCCGTGTTGACCGGCACGACTTCAAGCTGGACATTCAGCGCCTTCGCCATCAGCCCGGCGAGCGCGACTTCAAAGCCATCCGGCTTCATGTTGGCGTCGATCGTGCCATAGGGAGCGTAGGTCGTGTCGATCGCAACGAGCAGCTTTTTGCGTGCAATGATGTCGTCGATGGATTGGGCCTGTGCGGTGCCGAGCAGGCCGATCGCTGTGAATGCGGCCAATGCGAGCTTCTTGATGAACATGCTGTTTCTCCCCGGTTTTTCGGATGATCAGGCTGCTGCGGCCTGGATTTCGGGTTTTGGTAGTCCACGGTCAGGCGCGTGCGCCTGACCGAGCTTCTTCTCGAAATGGCGGCTGATCAGCGACAGTGGCCAGCAGATGGCGAAGTAGATTGCCATGACCAGCGTGTAGACGAGCAGCGGCTTCAGGGTGACGTTGTTGACCATCTGGCTGGCGCGGATGATCTCCGCGAAGCCGACGATGGAGGCGAGCGACGTGCTCTTCACCACCTGCACGAGGAAACCGACTGTGGGAGCGACGGCGATGCGCATCGCCTGAGGCAGGATGACGTGCGTCAGCCGCTGCGTGTAGGACAGGGCCAGCGCCTTCGAGGCATCGGTCTGCCCGCGTGGGACCGCCTCGATACAGCCGCGCCAAATCTCCCCGAGGAACGTGCCCGTGTAGAAGATCAGGGCGATTGACACCGATGTCCACGCGTCGAGGTTGAAGCCGAAAATGCTCAGCCCGAAATAGAAAAGGAAGAGCTGCATCAGCAGGGGGGTGAACTGGAAGATGCGCATCAGCACCAGCGCGCTCAGGCGTAGAACCTTGCTGCCTGGCTGAACCCGTGCCACTGCAAGAAGCATCCCCAGCACGCCGCCGCCGGCGAAGGCGATGAGCGACAGCACGATCGTCCATTGCGCCGCAAGCAGCAGATACACCACGTGGTTGGGTCCGAACGCCTGCATCAGCGTGCTCCTGCCCGCGTCCAGCCGAAGGCCTGGCGTCCTATGAGATCGAGGGTAGTCTGCAGGCCGAAGGCCATGACGAGGTAGATAGCCGTCACCGCGAGATAGACCTCGAAGGGGCGGAAGGTCGCCGATTGCAGCACTGCCGCCGCCGAGGACAGGTCATTCGCCGAAATAGTCGAGATAACGGCGCTTCCGAGCAAAACCAGAACGCACTGGGCTGCAAGCGCCGGATAGACGGCCGCCAACGCAGGTTTCAGCACGACATGCAGGAAGGTCTGGATCGGCGACAGGGCTAGCGCCTTAGCAGCTTCGATCTGACCACGCGGAATGCTCTCGATGCCGGCGCGCATGATCTCGACGGCATAGGCCGTGAAATTAAATGCGAGCGCGACGACAGCGGCTACGTTTGCGTCGAGCCTGAGCCCGGCGGCGGGGAGGCCGAAGAAGATCAGGAATAGCTGCGCCAGCAGCGGCGTGTTCCGAACGATCTCGATATAGGCCTGCCAGACCGCCCGTAGCCAGCGGGAGCCATAAGATAATTGATAGGCGCCCACGGCCGCGAGAAGCAGCCCGATCGCAATCGAAATGACCGTAAGCCTGAGCGTGAGCCAGGCGCCGATCAGCAACTGATCCCAATTATCGGCGACGACGCCGAAATTGAAACTATAGCTCATCGCTTCCATTCCCTATGCCTGACCGGCATCGATGATCAGTCGTTGTGTCCCGCATTGTGATCGCGCGGGTTGGGGGTGTTCAGTTCAGACGCCCGAGTAGGCCATGAAGCCGCCGTCGACCGGCACGGTGATGCCGGTGACGAATCCGGAGCGTTCCTCGTCGACGAGCCAAAGCATGGTGCCGAGAAGGTCCTCCGGGTTTCCGAACCGGCGCATTGGCGTGTGGCCGATGATCTTGCGAGAGCGGTCGGTCAGCCCGCCGTCGGGCGTCGTGAGCAAGGCCCGGTTCTGGTCTGTGAGGAAGAAGCCGGGCGCGATCGCATTGACCCGGATGCCGACCTCGGCGAGGTGGACGGCCATCCACTTTGTCACGTTGTCGATCGCCGCCTTGGCGGCGCTATACGCCGGAACCTTCGTGGCGGGTTTCGGCGCTGCCATCGACGAGATGTTGATGATGGTCGCACCTTGCCTGTTGAGCATGCCACGCCCGAAGACCTGCGAGGGGATCCAGCTGCCGATCAGGTTAAGGTCCATGACAAAATTGAACCCCTCCTTGGTGATGTCGAAGAAGGAGGTCAGTTCCTTGTTGCCGAGTTCGGCGGGGTCAAGCACCTCTCGCGTGGTGTTGCCCTTCGGGTGACCGCCGCCCGCGCCGTTGATCAGGATCGTGCAGGGACCGAAGGCGGCCTCGACCTCTTCGGCCGCGCGACGGACAGACGCCTCGTCGACTACGTTGCAGGCAAAGGCCTTGGCGATGCCGCCGGCTTTCGTGATGCGCCGGGCTACGCTTTCGCCCTTTTCCAGAGTCCGGTTGAGGATCGCGATCTTTACGCCATGCCGGGCGAGCTCGACGGCCATGGCACCGCAGAGGATACCTGATCCGCCGGTCACGACGGCGACCCTGTCCTTGAGGGCGGATTGAAGAGCGAACATCGACATGCTCCGGTCAGATGGCTTTGCGCAGGAATGAGAGCGCGCCTTCGGCAGCCGCGCGTGGTGTAGGCAGGCCATGGCATTCCACGGAGAGCGCGCCGCGATAGCCGATCTGCTTCAGTGCCGAGATGGTTTCGGCGAAATCGTAATGGCCGCAGCCGGGAAAGCGGCGGTTGCTGTCCGCGACATGGACATGGCCGACATAGCCGGCAGCCGCCGCGACGTTCGCGCCGATCCGGTCTTCCTCGGTGTTCATGTGGAAGGTGTCGATATGGATCTTCAGGCGACCCGAGCCGACCTTGTCGATGAATGCCATACATTCGGCGATGGTGTTGAAGATGTCGCTCTCGTAGCGATTGACCGCTTCCATCACCAGGGTGACGCCATGCTTCTCGGCGGCGACGAGGCAGAGATCGAGGGAGTGCCGAAAGCGCTCCTCGAACAGAGCGCGATCGCCGACATCGCGGACCTGGCCCTTGATCAAGCCAATGATCACGACACAGCCGAACTTGCCGCCGAGCTTGATGAACGAGGCGATGCGTTGCTGGGCGTCCTGACGCTTAGCCTCGTCAGGGTGGGTGAGGGTCACGCCGTCGCGCAGGAACGCCAGACCGGTGCCGATCGAGGACACGGAGACACCCGCTTCACGGCAGGCGCTCAGGATCGCGTCGGCGTCGACTTCAGCGGGATCGGCGATATGGAGCTCGACCGCGTCATAGCCGATCGCCGCCGCTTCCCGGATGGTGTCGACGTAGTCGCCGCGCAGGACGAAGGGTGCGAGCGGCGCGGCGTCCTTCACGACGGTGATAGCGAGCTTCATCAAACGAGCCTCAGAATTCGAACGTGGCTTTGATCACGCCGCTGCCGGGCTCAATCCATTTCTGGAAGGCTGGGATGGCGTCAGTGAAGTCGGCGCGATGCGTGATGAAGGCTGAGGCGTCGACGCCGCCGCCGCGGATGGTTTCAATCACCGTGGCGAACTCGGCCTTGGTGGCAGCCCGCGAGCCCTTCAGCGTCAGTTCCTTCTTGTGGAACAACGGGTCCGAGAAGGTGATATCGGCCAGAACGAGACTGACATAGACGACAGTCCCGCCGGGGGCGGCGAAGTCGAACGCACCCATCATTGCCTTGGCGCTGCCGGTGCAGTCGATCACGGCGCTGGCGAGATTGCCGTCGGTCAGGCGCTTGAGCTCGGCGAGTGTATCGCCCTTCGCGTCAATGGCCTCGTCGACCCCGGCCCAACTGCGGGCGAAGTCCAGCCGTTTGGCGTTGACGTCGACGGCGATGACGCGGGCGCCAGCGAGCTTGGCGAACTTCATGCACCCAAGCCCGATCGGCCCGGCGCCCAGCACGACGACATCCTGTCCGGGCTTCGCTTCAGCCCGATTAATTCCATGTAGGCTAATGCTCATCGGCTCGACGATCAGCGCCTGATCGAGCGAAAGCCCGCGCGCATCGACGAGCTGCTCGACGGGCACGCTGAGATATTCGCGCATGCCGCCATCGACATGTACGCCGATGACCTGGAGGTTCTCGCAGGCGTTCGGCTTGCCGTTGCGCGTTGCGAAGCTGTTCGGGTCGGAAATATAGGGGATCACCGTGACGAGATCACCTTTCACCAGCCCCTGATCGTTAGCCTCGATCTCCTCGATCTCGGCGACGATCTCGTGGCCTAGAATCCGCGGGTAGGCGAAATAGGGCTGGTTGCCATGATAGGCGTGGATATCCGTGCCGCATATTCCGATCCGCCTGATGCGCAGCAGCGCCTCGCCGGGCCCGCGCGGGGGATGCGCCGTCTCGGACATTTCGAAATGATGCGGCTTGATACAGGTCAGCGTCTTCATCGGCTGTTCTTTCCGGGCGGATATGCAGTCATTCGAACATCGTCGGATGCCGTGCGAAGATTTCGTCGCGAATATCTTCGAGCATCTTCAGATGGGCGCGCAGCTTCTCGGCCGTATCCGTCACGTCATTGCGGCGGATCGCATCAAAGATCTGCTGGTGAAATACGATCGCAGGCTCTTCATGCTGCGCTTCCTGAAGCTCCAGATAACGCACGCGGTTTAGGTGAGCTCGCATGTGGTTCACCATCGAAAGCAGCGTGGAATTGCCGGATATCTCGATAATCCGATTATGATAATCTTCGTCCAGCTGCGTGAAGAGCATGTAATCCTTCTTCACGACCGAAGCCTTCTGGCGCTCGATGAGGTCCAGAATTTCGGTTTCAGCTGCCCGATGATCCTCGCGATTGCTGTCCCAGATTCGCGCAACCTCGCTGAAGGCCGAGATCTCCAGTGCTTCGCGGACGAACTGGGCCTCTTTCACCTTGACGAGCGAGAGGTTGGAGATCTGTGCGCCCCGTTGCGGCAGGATGGTGATGAGATCGTCCGCCGCGAGATGGACGAACGCTTTCCTGACCGGGGTGCGGCTCACGCCAAAATCGGCCGCAACGACGTTCTCGAAGATCATCGTCCCGGGCGGATAGGTCAGCGAGATGATCCGCTTGCGCAGCTCATCATAGATGACCGTTTCCAGCGTATGTCTTTGGGCAACGAGAACATCGGCTTTCATGGCGGGCTCCTGAACCGCGGCGATGGGGCCGCGGAGCAAAACTACTTGCTTCCTCCGGCAAAAGCCTTGCGCACCTTCTCGGGGGTCAGTTCGTGCCGCTTGATCGCGCTCCAGTCCGGGACGATTCCATGGCCCGGGCGATTGCTGGGAACGCCGATCCCGTTCTCGACCTTGATCGGAACCTCAACCAGGCCGAGCTCCGTCAGACTGCCGCCGACGACATCCTCCAGCATGAAGGCGTTCTGCACGCCGCAGAGCAGCTGCAGCGACAATTCCATCATGAAATGCGGAGCGACGGGCCGCCCGAACGCGGACGCCATATGCGCCACCTTGTGCCATTCGGTGATGCCGCCGACGAAGGCCACGTCGGCTTGGATGATATCGACGGCATCCGCGCGCAGATAGTCGAGGAACTGGGCCCTGCTGTAGAGGCTTTCGCCCAGCGCAATCGGCGTCCGGACGGCTTTTTTCAGGTTCGCGTGGCCCTGAATGTCCTGATAGAGCGTCGGCTCTTCGATCCACCCGAGGCCGAAACGGTCCAGCTGGGCCGCCTTCGTGATCGCTTCTGATGCGCTCCAGCGCTGGTTGAGATCGACAAACAAGGTGCCTCCGGGGCCGAGCCTCTCCTTGGCACGAGCGATGCGCTCCAGATCCTCTGCGAAATCGGGCTTCCCGATCTTGATCTTTGCGCTGGTGAAGCCGCGCGCGACATAATCGTCGACCCGCCGGACGAGATCGTCGACCGTATCGTCCGCCTTCAGGTTGATCTCACTTATATAGGCGGGGATCGATGGCCGCGCCCCGCCCAGCATCTTGTACAGCGGCTGTTTGTGATGCTTTCCGATGATGTCCCAGATCGCCACGTCGATCGCGGCCATCGCCATCGAATTAACCCCCAGGCCCAGGCGGCGGGACTGGCGGGACATCTTGTTCCAGATCTGCTCGTAATCCAGCGGATCCATGCCGATGACGAGAGTCGTGAGGTAGTCGTCGATCAGGGCCTTGATGACGGTGCCGCCGATATCGACGGTATAAGTCAAGCCGATACCGGTGAGGCCGCCATCGGTTCGCACCTCTACGAAAATAATCTCGAGGCCGTCCACTTTGTTGGTCGCGTCTTCCCATGGGCTCGCGGGGGGCAAACGGCAGGCATGGGAGACGACCTCGGTGACGCGCATGACAAGTCCAAGCCGGGTTTTTTGCGTAACTAGGATACTTGGATCCTAGTTACGCAGGCGGGAACTTGGCGTCAAGGGGGCAGATCAATGCCGTTGGGCACTACAAGCCGGTCGAGATGCATCATTCAGAAGCTCTAAGCGGCTGCCTGTCCCGCGATCACATGAGGATGGTCGAAAGCGGATATCGGCCGGCAGCCTTCCCTGCGTCGGATCGCGTCGACGAGTTCAGGGATGAGCCGATCGAGACCTTGAATCCGGTTGATACCAAATAGTGAGACGCTCGCGCCGCCGCGAAGCTCATCGGACTTTCCTCGGCTAGCCGGTGCAATAATATGGTCTGAAGGAAATAAAACCGCGCGCCAAGTGTCGGAAAGCTTCGACGCCTCGTGCGTTCAGAAGATAATCGGGAGGATTGAATGAACCGTCGTCAAATTTTGTTTGCTGCAACGGCGGCTGTATTTTCGCTGAGTGCTGGAGCTCAAACTATCCCTGCCGCCATCAAGAAGGCCGGCAAGATCCGCGTCGCCCTCGAATACGGAAGGCCGCCGTGGGGGTTTAAGGACATGTCACTGAAGCCGATGGGCTCCGATTACGATACTGCTGTGCTCTTAGCGGGAGACTTGGGTGTTGATTTGGAAATCGTCGAGGTCGCGGGCCCGAACCGAGTGCCAATCCTTTTGACGGGCAAGGCTGATGTGGTGATTTCGACGTTCTCGATCACAGCCGAACGACAAAAAGTGGTCGATTTCTCGGTCCCCTACGCGAGCGCCATTCAATACATTGCGGCGCCGCGTACATTGCAATTGCGCGATCCAAAGGATCTCGCCGGCAAGCGCGTTGGCGTGACTCGCGGCACAACCGGCGATGCCGCTATTTCAAAACTGGAGTTGCCGGGGTTGGAGATCGTCCGGTTCGACGACGAGTCGACCAACATGACGGCGTTCGCGAGCGGTCAGGTCGATATCGTCGTGCAGGAGCCGGCCGTCATCAAGCGGGTGGCGGAGCAAAATCCCAAACGTGAGATAGAGCAGAAGTTCACAATCGCAGAGTTCGATGTCGGTATCGGCTTGCGCAAAAACGACGCTGAATTATCGAGCGTGATCAATGATTGGGTTAGAACAAACCTGGCAAATGGCAAACTAAACGCCATCTACAGGAGGTATCATGGGGTGGACCTCCCAAGCTCCATTCAGGCTGGTAGCAAACAGTGAAGTGTTGATCAAAAGAGGCGGCGATCGCACCCGCCTCGCCACTATCGCCGGTCTAGGCTGGAATGTGCCGTTAGAAGTTGTCCCGACAGAGGTGCGTTTCGAAGCACCTCGCGGGAAAGCCCAATTCGAGCAGTCGTGACATAGAGCTTGCCAGCGATCTCAGCATCAAAGGCGATCCCTGTTGGTCGGGGCACTGGCAGGGGAAGCAAGTTTTCAATTTCTCCTTCTTCGGACAAGCGAGCGGCGCTCCACCCATCGTAGAGCCCTACCCACAAGCGGCCTGAGCTATCTATGGCGAGGCTGCGAGGCTCGCCGGACACGCGCAACACGCGGGCGAAGAGTCGACCAGACGATTTTCTGCTTTCAAAACGGTGAATTGTACCCCTCTCCGGATCGGCCGCGAACAACTCTGTGCCATCTTTGCTCCAAGCAAGCGCGGTGATGTGTCCGCGAACATTCCAACCGTCCCGTAGCGCGCCGCCTTTTTGAACCGAGCTGATGCGCGTGTCATCCCCGCGCCGGACCGCGGCCCAAATCTGCCCGTCGGGATGATGCGCCAGGGTTGTCGTCCCAGCCAGCTCGCAAACCTCCGTCACGGTACTTTCGCCCTTATCATTCACCTCTGCCAGCTGCTTGCCTGATACGACTATAGCGATGTCATCTGGCCCGACTGCAACCCCGTCTATGGGTTGCGAGGGGTCGGGGCGAAACAGTACGGATCGTCGCTCGCGGGAGGCGTACAGGCAGGGCGCGAGGCGGTCGGCCCACAGCAAGCATGATTTTGTGCTGCTCCAAACAGGGTGCGCGCCGTAGAACGCGGGTGCAGCATCACTGCCGCTTTCAGATGACAGTGCCTTCGAAGTGGCGGGCCTCGCCGGCGCGCTCCGAAGTGCTAGCCCGATATTCCGAGCCGCCAGCGCCACTTCGGGGCCGAGTTGCTCGACCCGCTCCTCCGTAAGGCGGTAAATTGGAGCAGCAACACTTATTGCGGCTATTGGTCGACCCGTCACGTCAAGGACGGGAGCGCCGACACAGCGATTACCAAGGAGAATTTCTTGATCCTCGACCGCATATCCTCGCGATCGCACGACCTGCAATTGGGCTCTCAGGTAGTCGAGGTCCGTAATTGTCTGCGGCGTGAAGCGCTCAAGCGGTCTCTTGGTCAATAAGGCATCTGCCTCATCATCCTTCAAATAAGCGAGGATTGCCTTTCCTTGACTGGTGCAATGGATTGGCTTTCTGACACCGAGCTTCGCCGCCGACCGCACCTCATGGGGACTTTCAAACTTACCAAGAGATAGGACCGCACCATCATGTAGCACAGCAAGATAGGCGGTTTCGCCGGTCATATCGCGCAACCGCTGAAGCTCAATGCTCGCTACGGCGGCCAAATCCGGCGCCGTCCATACATTTTGCGCCAGTTCGAGCAACCGATAGCCGAGCGTGTACCCTTGGGCTATCGGGTCGAGCCGCACATATCCCTGCGCTACAACCGCAGAGAGAATTCGATAGAGTGTGGCCTTTGGCCATCCGGTAGCCGCAGTGAGCGCTCCGGCATCGATATGACCCGGTGCCTCGGCGATCATATCGATGAGGCGGAAGGCCTTACCAATTAGCTGGGTTCCAGCAACCGCTTCCGGCCGTCCCGCGGCTTCTGCATCCCAGGTCTGCGGAGCGGCAGGCAGATCAGACATGAAGGCCTCCTCAAGCGACGCGATAGACACCAGCTACTGTCGGTGTGCACACCTCGCCAAAATTGCTCATAGGCCTCGTTAGGAGATCAAGCGAACTTTTCGTCAGTCGGCGGCATCCGCAGGTAGCAGGTGCGAGGGAAGTCCCTGATAGCAAACGGGCCGCAGGAATCTGCGTATCGACAGTGTCCCGACGGAAGTGGCGCCGAAGTTCGTCGAGGCGGGATAAGGACCGCCATGAACCATCGCATCGCAGACCTCGACACCTGTGGGGAAGGCATTCGCCAAAAGGCGTCCAGCCTTGCGCTCCAGAATTGGAACGAGGCGGCTAGCGATGTCGCGGTCGCCCGCCTCGACATGCAGTGTCGCCGTCAACTGACCGGCAAAGCGGCGCGCAATTTCTTCCATGTCGCCGGCCTGTTTGAGCTTGACCACCAAACCCAGCGGACCAAAGACTTCTTCGGCGAGGGCGTGCTCCCGCAGCCAGGTCTCACCGTCGGTCTCGAAAAGATAGGGTGCCGCGCGGCGCGCGTCGCTAGGGGTGCCTACGAGGCGCTTAACCCCCGCAATGTTATCTAAGCGATTGGCACCGCTGGCATAGGCTGAGGCAATCCCGTCGGTCAGCATTGCCTGCTCTGTCGTGACTTTGAGGGCAGCGACTGTAGATGCGATGAGCGTGTCGGCTTCCGGGCCCTCGACAATGAAGGCGACGCCAGGATTGGTGCAGAACTGACCTGCTCCTATCGTCAAGGACGCGGCCCAGGCGCTACCAATCTCGGCTGCTCTGGCGGCGACAGCCGCCGGCAGCATGAACATCGGGTTGATGGAGCCCAACTCGCCAAAAAAGGCAATCGGCTCCGGGCGACTCGCGCAGAGATCGAACAAGGCCCGGCCGCCAGCGAGCGAACCTGTGAAGCCGACAGCCCGGATCAGCGGGTGCTTGACGAGAGCCTCGCCGACATCGCGCTTGCCGCCCTGGATGAGTGAGAAAACGCCCGGGTGGAGGCCGATCCGCTCGATGGCTGCGGCCAAGGCCTGCGCGACGATCTCGCCGGTGCCTGGGTGCGCGCTATGTCCCTTTACGACAACTGGGCAACCGGCCGCCAGCGCAGCAGCTGTGTCGCCGCCGGCCGTCGAGAACGCTAAAGGAAAGTTCGAAGCACCGAAGACCGCCACGGGACCGACCGGCCGCTGCACCAGACGAAGCTCCTGCCGAGCCAGTGGCTTACGGTCCGGAAGAGCAGGATCTTGTCGACGATCTAGATGTCTGCCTTTCCGAATGTGCTCTGCGAAGAGGCGGAGCTGCCCGGTCGTACGGCCGCGCTCGCCCTCAATCCTGCCCGCAGGCAAACCGGTCTCGCGTGTGGCGATTGCGGTGATCAACGGTGCGCGTTGTTCGATCTCGTCTGCGATGGCCTCAAGGAAGTCAGCGCGCTGCCCGCGTGTTGAGTAGCCGTATGACCAGAAGGCTTCCTCGGCAGCACGTGCGGCTTCGGCAACCAGACCCGGAGTGCCGATAGAGAAATCGTCTCCTTCGCCATCGATCGGCTCTGAACGGAAGGTTGATCCGGAATCAATCCATACACCGGCTATAAGGTGCCGGCCCGTCAAGGAGTGCATCACGCCAGTTCATCCATCTGTTTAAGGGGAGGCAGAAGCGAAGGCATCGAAACCGATACCTTCGCGAATTGTGTGTCAGCTTTTCCAGGCAACGCGCCGGAAGGGGACGATTTCGATCTCGCCCCAGACCTTCTCGCGGGCGTAGATTTCCGAGGATAGATACGCGTCCAGTGCAGCGCGGTCAGGGAAGTCGCACAGGACGATCGATCCCATCATCGTACCGTCGTCACCAAGGATGGCGCCGCCATCGACGATCGTACCTTCGGCCTTCATACGATGAATGCCTTCGAGATGCTCTTCGCGCGCAGCGAGGCGGCGGGCGAGAGTGTCTGCCGCTCGGGAGTCCCGGGCGATGATGGCGAAGTGCATGGCTTGGCTCCGCTAAACGATCTTCGGTGCGGGGCTCGGCGGCTCAAGCGCATAGCCACGGCCTTCGTAATCGAAGTCATGCAAGCGATTGACCGGTACGGTTTTGTCGACCGGGCTCGCATAATAGGCGCGGATCTCACGAATACGGCTGATGTCTTCGTTGAATATGTACCACTCGTCGCCTCGCAGCACCTCGCCGATGGCGGTCTTCCAATGCGTCCACTCGATCACTGCCTCGTGGCCATCGGCGCCGCATAGGACTTTTTCGATTGTCCAGCGCGAGCCGAGGTTGCGCACGCAGTTGACCCAGCCCTCTGCAATAGCCTCGGCGCCTCTCCACGGCGCGCCCGGTAGGCCCGGCGGGAAGTAATGGACACCATCGGCGGTGAAGCAGTCGATCAAGCCTTGTCTATCGGCTGCGTTGCACATCGCGAAATAATGGCGGATCAATGCCTCAGCCTTACCCGCCCGATTGTCCGACGCGCTCACAGGTCGTTCCCCGCGGCGAGCCACGCTTCGTATTCTGCGAGCGTCTCCGGACCGGCTGGATAAGTTCCAAACAGTGGAGCGCCCGCATCGATCTTGGTGAAGAGAAATTTCTCGCGCCGCTCCTGCTCATAGGCCGCATCGGCCACCTCGGCGGCAAGCTGGCGGGGGATGACGGTCACCCCGTCAGCGTCCCCAACGATGATGTCACCAGGATAGACCGCGACTTCGGCGCAGCCGATCGGCTCCTGCATGGCGATTGCACGATGATAGGCGGGACGCGTCGACGCCGTATTCGCGCGGCAATAGGCGGGAAAGGGCATCTCGGAAATCTCTGTGCCATCCCGGAAGGCTCCGTCGGTAATTGCGGCAGCGACGCCCTTACGCATCATCCGGGTCATCAGCATGTTGCCAGCCGAGGCAGCTCTCGGATCATTCCGACTGTCGATGACCAGAACCTGACCACTTTCGATAGCCTCGACAGCTTCCCACTGGATGTTGTCCTCGCCACGCTTCTTGAGATCGCCCAGATCCCAATCCTTGTCTTCCCGGGAGGGGATGAAGCGCAGCGTGAATGCCTCGCCGGCGAACGAGCCTGCCTTGCGATTGAGGGGGGTGAGGCCGACCAGAAACTGCTGGCGATATCCGCGCCGGAACAGCTGGGTGGTCAAAGTGCCTTGGCCGCACTTACGGAGTTTCGCCAACGTTTCCGTCGAGATGACAACTTTATCAGACATCGAGATCTCCACGCGTCTCACATTGTAAGGAAGAAGGAGCGCAAGGGCTTAGGCTCAATAGCAGCCCTCGGCATTTTCTTGTGTTTGGTGCCAGATTTCAAAGGCCAAGACGACGGGACGAACGCGAGCGTCTCACATATTGAGAATGAAGATTTGATATATCAGTGCCCCGGCCGAAGATGCATGAGGTCGCGGTAGCGCCTTAGGCTGGCCTCCAGATGCTCCCGCATCGCCTCGCGAGCGCCATTTTTGTCACTGTTGGCGATAGCTCGCGCAATACGATCATGTTCTGGGAAGATATGCTCCAAGCTTGCGGCAATTTCCGATCCGGCGCCCCTGATAGCCAGTCGCGGGATACCGTTATTGCCCATGACCTCCAGAAACTCCCGGAAACGGGAATTGCCCGATGCCTCCGCAACGGCCAGGTGGAAGGCAAAATCCGCGTCGTTCGTCGGCAGGCCAAGGCTAAGCGCCCGCTGGATGTCTCTATTGCACTGGAAGATCGCCTCGTCTTGGCTCGGGGAGCTCCGCTGCGCTGCCAGGGCGGCGGCCTCGGTTTCCACCGCGATGCGGAATTCCAAGACCTCCATGATTGTAGAGATGCGCGCGTGCTCGGAGAGGGTGAAGGGGCCAATGCGTGCTGTGGATCGCTCGACGAACACGCCGGAACCGCGCCGAGATCGCAGCAGGCCCTCCGCTCGCAGAGATGCCACGGCCTCCCTCACCACAGAGCGGCTCACCTGGAAAATGTCTGACAACTTTAATTCAGTCGGGATTTTGGCCCCGACGGAGTAGCGGCCACTGGCGATTTCTTCCCGCAATCGATCGGCAATTTCCCCGACGCGATTCGGCTTTTCCGTAGCTTCTTGGAATTCCAAACCCATCATTGGTGCCTTCTGCCGGGGCCACATGGATGGAGCCGGCCGGCGAAGATGTCAACGTGAATTAAAATTAGTCTGATAACTTGCGCAATCCAAGCTGATTGGATATGAGGCTCCAAACAGATAAATTTGGAGGAGGCGCAGGAGAGCGGCCCATGCCTCAGAGCGCAGGGCGGTTCTGGCGTATGGATTATGGAGTACGAATTCGACTTCAAAGCCGTGCTCGCTTACGGGCCGCTGTTCTCCCAGGGCGCATGGACAACCCTCGTCCTGACGTTTTGGGCCACGTTGGCTGGCTTTTCGTTCGGGACTGTCTGCGCGGTCGGTCGCACGAGCGGGCCGAGGTGGCTGCAGGCCCTCGTCGGCGCATACGTCGAGATTATCCGAAACACGCCTTTGCTTATCCAGGCGTATTTCCTGATCTTCGGCCTCGCCAGCATCGGGATCCGCCTACCCATCATGGTTGGCGTCGTATTGGCGATGGTCGTCAATATCGGCTCGTATACGACCGAAGTGATGCGGGCGGGAATCGAGAGCATCAAGCGCGGCCAGTTGGAAGCGGCGGAGTGCCTTGGCTTCTCGCGTGCGCAGACGTTCCTGCATGTAATTCTGAAGCCTGCGATGGAACGCGTCTATCCCTCGCTCGTCTCGCTCTACGTCCTGCTCATGCTGGGCTCCTCCGTTCTGTCGGCAGTGGGTGTTGAGGAGTTGTTCGGCATTTCGAACCGCGTGCAGTCGGCCACCTATCGGAACTTCGAAGTCTTTATTGTGCTCGGGGCGATCTATCTCGCTCTGACATTGGTCCTGCGTGGGGTGTTTTGGGGCTTGGGCCAAGTGCTCTTTCCCCGTCGCCGCAAGCTCGGCACCGCGCTCTAGCGTCAGGGACAATCACCATGCAGGCTCTGTTCTTGCTCTCGCTGCTTGAAGGCGCGTTCGGAACCATCGTCCTCAGCATATTGACGTTCATCTGCGGGGGAGCGGTTGGCTTCGTTGTCGCCTTGGCACGGCTTTCTCCAATCCGGCCAATCGCGCTGGCTGCCGCCGCGTATATCCAAATCTTCCAGGGCATTCCGCTGCTTGTGCAGATGGGTCTAGCGTATTTTGGTCCGATCCTGCTCGGCATAGATTCCATTCCGCCACTCGGCGCGGCGACTTTGGCAATGAGCATCTTTGCCAGCGCCTATCTTGGGCAGATCTGGTACGGCTGCCTTCTCTCTGTTGCGAAGCCCCAGTGGGAAGCAGCCGAGACGCTCGGCCTCAATCGCTGGCAGCGCATGACGCGCGTGATCCTTCCCCAGTCGATCCGCATCGCGACGCCGCCGAGCGTGGGTTTCATGGTCATCATCGTCAAGAATACCTCGGTCTCCTCGCTTGTGGTCGGCTATCATGAGCTGACCTATAACGCGAAGATTATCAACAACGCCACGTTCGAGCCGTTCTTGTACTTCGGTCTCGCTGGGCTGCTTTACTTTATGATCTGCTATCCGCTCTCCGTTCAATCTCGCTCGCTTGAGAGGAAGTTCAATGTCGCCCATCGTTAACTTCGTCGATATGCGCAAATCATTTGGCGACGTCGAAATACTCAAAGGGGTCACATTCTCCGTCGAGCGCGGCGAGGTGGTCGCGATTATCGGTCAATCCGGATCGGGCAAGTCCACTGCGCTGCGTTGTATCGACCGTCTGGAGACGATCCAGGGCGGGGAGCTTTGGGTCTGCGGCCACGCGCTGCACGAGGATAAAGTCGATCTCAAAGCACTCCGCCGCGATGTTGGTATCGTCTTCCAAAGCTACAACCTGTTCCCGCATCTAACGGCGGAAGAAAACGTCGCTTTGGCTCCTCGGTTAGTTGCCGGGAAAAGCCATTCGGAAGCGGGTGAAATCGCGGCGACCATGCTGAGCAAGGTGGGTTTGGCCGACAAGCGGGCCTCGTATCCCGAACAGCTGTCGGGTGGCCAGCAGCAGCGCGTGGCGATTGCGCGCAGTCTGGCGATGCAACCCAAGCTTATGCTCTTCGACGAGGTCACGTCGGCGCTAGATCCCAAACTAACCGGCGAAGTCCTTCGCGTTATGGAGCAGCTCGCATCCGACGGCATGACGATGATCCTCGTCACGCATGAAATGAAGTTCGCGAGAAACGTCGCCGACCAGGTCGTCTACATGCGCGACGGCCGCATTCACGAAATGGGCGGACCGGAAATCCTGGTTTCGCCGAAAACGCCTGAACTCGCCGACTTCGTCGCTCACGAGCAGTAATCGCTGCCGAAATCCGGGGAGGATATCATGTCGAAGAATAAGCTTGTCGTGGCATGCTTTATGGCTTTGGGCCTGCTGATCGGGGTGCCTGCCCAGGCACAGACGCTGGATCGAATTACCAAGTCCGGCACGTTGAAGATCGCTTTCGACCCCAGTGTTCCGCCGTGGTCGTACAAGGACAAGAACATGCAGTACGCGGGATACGAATACCTCGTGGCTGAGAAGTTCGCCAACGACCTTGGTGTGAAGCTGGAGATCGTCGAGACAAACGGTGCAAATCGCATTCCGCTTCTGATCACGAACAAAGTCGACCTAGTTGTCGCAGCGCTCACGATCAACGACGAGCGCAAGAAGGTCATTGATTTTTCATTGCCCTACGGCGGCACAGAGACGGCCGTGTCCGGGCCCGTAGACGCGAAGGTCAGCAGCCCCGCCGATCTCGTTGGGAAGCGCATTGCGGTGGCCCGTGGCACGGTCATGGATAACCAGTTGACCGCCGTCGCCCCAGCAGGTGTCGAGATCGTACGTTTCGAGGATGAATCGACTGCCATGACAGCCGTCATCTCTCGTCAGTTCGAATACATTGCGCAGGCAGCGAGCCAGAACCGCACGATTATGGGTAAAGACCCGTCGATCAAGATCGAGCCCAAAGTGATCCTCGGAACAGGCATGCACGGCATCGGAATGCGCAAGGGGGATCAGCAGCTCAAAGCGCGGGTCGATGCTTGGGTAAAAGCCAATATGAAGGATGGCACTCTCGAAAAACTCTTCGAGCAGGCTCACGGAATGCCGATGCCCAAGCGCGTCGTCGAAACCGCGACAGCTCCCTGAGCCGTTTCCCAGACGATCTTGAGATCCGCCATGAAACCAAGATTATTGATCACCGGAGCCGCTGGCCGTCTCGGCACCGAGCTTGCCAGCCGCCTCCGGGAGGGCTGGGACCTAACCCTGCTCGATCGCGTCGCTCCGTTGTCGGGGCGTGAAGGCGATCGGATCATAGTGGGGGAGCTTGGAGACGGATCTGTTCTTGCCCAGGCGGTGAGCGGCGCGAGTGCGGTCCTGCATCTCGCCTGCCGGCATGGCGAGGCGGCAACATTCGCCGATACGCTCGATACCAACTACATCGCGACACTGGCGCTGTACGAGGCGGCGATTGCGGCGGGGGCGACAGACATTGTCTTTGCGAGCTCCAACCATGGCTGGGGGTTTTACCCCCGCTCGGCCGCGCCGCTCCCTGGCAACGCTCCCCCGCGGCCCGACAGCTGGTACGGTATCAGCAAGATTTGGTCGGAGGCGGTGCTCGCATTTCTCGCTGACAGTCGAGGAGTGAGGACCACGAGCTTGCGCATCGGCTTTTGTGGCCCTGCGGTGCCGGATGAGCGTTGTACCCATATGTGGATCGGGTTTGACGATCTGGCTCAACTCACAAGATTGGCGCTCGCCCGCCGTGATGCTGGTCATCGCGCCTTTTTCGCTACGGGAGATTGCGTCGAGCCATTCTTTGACAACTCCGGCGCAAAAGCCCTTGGCTTCGTGACTACGCAAAGAGCAGAGCACAATCTTGCTCGGCCTGGAATCGCCGGCGAAGGCAAAGCGCCAGGTATCGCCGGCGAAGCTTTTGGTGGGAGCTACGCCGCGGTCAATTCACAATGCGCGGGGAGTTCCCGTCCATGAGGATTGCAGCAGCAGAAAGCATTCGACTCGCGATACCTTTCTCCGACGGCGGGCGGGGTGAAGGCATGACGCCAAGCACCTGGAACCAGCTCGATACGGTGCTGGTGCGCCTTGAGAGCGATACCGGCCTAGTAGGGTGGGGCGAGGCCTTTGCCTATTTCTGCGCGGGTGCGGTCAAGGCGATGCTTGATGAAACCGTGCTGCCGCTTCTCATTGGCTGTGAGGCCAGTGATCCGGCTTCAATATCGGACATGCTGCAGCGCAAGCTCAATCTGTTCGGACGATACGGCATCACAATCTTCGCCTTGTCCGGCGTGGATATCGCGCTATGGGACATGAAGGGAAAGCGCGAAGGCGTGCCGATCTCGACCTTGCTTGGTGGAAGACGACGCGACGCCATCCCGGCATATGCCTCTCTAGTCCGCTATGGTCATGCCGAAACGGCAGCTCGCTTTACCCGGAAGGCTCTGAAAGACGGCTATCGACACATCAAGCTCCACGAGGTCGCTCGGTCAGAGATTGCAGCGTGTCACGCTGAGCTCGGTGGGGCTTCTCTAATGGTCGACGTCAATTGCACCTGGAGGACGGAAGAGGCCGCCTCGATGGCCGGTTGGCTTGGCGATCTTGGCGCGCTCTGGCTCGAAGAGCCGACGTTCCCGCCGGAAGATTTCGAACAGCTTAGGCAGCTTCGCAGCCCGATACCGCTGTCCTGCGGCGAGAACCTGTGCACAGCCTGGCAGTTCGAGGCTCTCCTCGCCGCTGGCGTCGTTCGGTATCCGCAGCCGAGCGTCACCAAGGTCGGCGGGCTTAGCGAGGTTGCTCGGATTATCGAACTAGCCGACAAGCGCGATGATGTTGTGATCATGCCGCATTCGCCCTATTTCGGGCCAGGCTATCTCGCCACCCTCCACATCTGCGCCGCGCTGCGTAAGGAGCCGCTGTTCGAGTATCTATATGTTTGGCCGGAGTCGCAGATCTACGACGGCTTGCCGGAGCCAAAGGACGGGCTCATTCAACCACCGCGTGGGCCGGGGCTCGGCTTAGAACCCAATATAGACATCGTTCGACGCTATCGGATCGAGTAAGCGAAGATCGTCATGATCGAGGGTATTCCCACGGTCCATGCCGCGTCGCGTGTAGGAGCGCCGCGTCTTCAGCTCTAAGCTTTGCGCGAAACATCCAGGCTCGCCCGCATCATCACCAAGATTTCGAGCAGGGTTCGGCAAAACTGGCGGGGCGCGTCATACATCACTCGTATCTCTCGACCGCGAATTTAGACGAATGGTAGCCTGATGAGCCCAAGGTGGCCCATCCGATACGGCTCCGCCGATCCAAACGACCCGGATTTCTGGTCGCGCCCCGGCTTCGTCCTCACGCGTCAGCATACCCACCTCCGGATGGGTTCGAGGACGCATCGGTCTTGCTGGGCGGCAGGCATGATGTTGGAACGAGGGGGATCACGATGAAACATGACGATATTGAGCTCTCCGCGGCAGGCACGGGGCTTGTGCTGCGCCCGTCTTGGGGGGGGCGGGTCGTTTCCTTAGTCCAGGAGGCGCTCGGCGACGTGCTGGTGCCGATCGTAGCTGAGGCTTTCGCGCCGGAGGCGTGGCCGAAGGGCGGAGCGTATCCGCTGGTTCCATTCCATAACCGCGTCCGCTTCGGCCATTTCGATTTCGTGCGCTCCGGCCAATTGCCGATTCATCCTGAATCCGATCCAAATGCGCTTCACGGCATGGGCAGTCGTGCCGTATGGCGCGCGGGCGTGATCAGGTCCGACCACGCGGAGCTGGTCTGGAGCCACGAGACAAGCGCTGCTTGGCCGTGGACCTTCCAGGCGACGCAGGAATTCCGGCTGGAGCCCAGGCGTCTCACCCTAACAATGCGTGTGACCAATCGTGACACTGTCGACATGCCCGCGGGCCTCGGTTGGCACCCATATTTCTCGCCTTCGCTTAAGCCACGCGTCGAAGCCAAAACGATCTGGCCTCTGGATGAGCATTATCTGCCCAGGGGCCACAGCGAGCCGGCGCCCGTTCGTCTGGATCGAGCGACGGCTTATCTATCGGACTGGCAACGGGTCGAATTCGATAATAAGCGTGGCAAACTTGTCCTAACAGCAGAGGGGCTCGACCATCTTGTGGTTCATGTACCAGGTGCGTCTTACGCCTGCATCGAACCGGTCAGCCATCTTGCGGGAGCCTTGAATGAGCCATGGCGACGACCAGGCAGTCTGGAAGGCGGCATGACCCGCTTAGCTCCAGGAGAAAGTATCACCGGGCAAGTCGCTTTGGCCTTCGCGCAGAGATGACATGCCGATTTTGCGTTCAAGCACGTTTGCAGTTTTTCGTTGACGCGCATCTGGTCGACCAGCCAGCCTCACACGACCCGAATTGATAAAGGAGGTGATCGTCTCCGCCAGGCCGGCGGACCTAAGTTTATAGGAAACCAACCGAAATCCACGGCACCGTGACCACAACGATCAATCCCACGAGCAGGGCGATGAGGTAGCCGATAATCGGCTTCATACCTTCGTCAGGATGGATGCGACTGATGGCGCACGCCGCATAATAGCCGACACCGAAAGGCGGAGCGAACAGGCCCATGCCCATCGCGAGGATAACACTCATGGCATAGTGGACTTCGTGGACCCCGATCTGCCGCGCGATCGGAAACAGCAGAGGCCCGAACAGGACAATGGCCGGGATGCCTTCGAGAACGGACCCCAGAATGATGAAAGCGACGATCGATACGGCGATGAAGGTGAAGGCGCCCCCGGGCAGGGCCTTCATGAACTCTGCTAAAGCCTGTGAAAACCCGGATTGCGTCAGCGCCCACGCCATGCCAGTCGCCGCGCCGATAATCAGGAGGATCGATCCCGACAGACCGGCTGTGTAGACCAGGATCGGATAGATCTTCCGCCAGGGGAACTGTCTGTAGACGAGCAGACCGGCGACCACAGCATAGACGATGCCGATCGTCGAAACCTCCGTCGCTGTGGCGACCCCCTCGATAACCGCGGCGCGGATGATGAAGGGCAGCGCGATAGCGGGGATTGAGATCAGGAAAGCCTTCCCAATTTCGCGGGCTGAAGCGCGGCGAACGCCCGACAAATCCTCGTTGCGATAGCGCCACCAGACCAGCACCGCCAGCGCAAGTCCGAGCACGATGCCGGGGAGCAGGCCTCCTGTGAATAGGGCTGCGATCGAGACACCCGTCACAGACCCAATTGTGATGAGCACGAGGGATGGGGGAATCGTTTCCGTCTGCGCACCAGTCGCTGACAACAGGGCGACGAGATCGCCTGGCTTGGCGCCACGCGCCCTCATTTCCGGGAACAGCACGGGCGCGACCGCCGCCATGTCGGCTGCCTTCGAACCCGATATACCTGAGACGAGATACATCGCCCCGATCAGCACATAAGATAGCCCGCCGCGCACGTGACCGAGTAGGGAGGCCAGGAAGCCGACCATTGCGCGAGCCATGCCGGTCATCTCGATCAGCAGTCCGAGCAGGACGAAAAGAGGAACGGAGAGCAGGATCAGATGGCTCATTCCCTCGTCCATGCGGCCGACCACAACAATGGTCGGCGTCGATGTCGTCAGTGACAGATAGGCGAAGGTCGCGAGCCCGAAGGAGAATGCGATCGGCACACCGAGGAGGACCATGGCGCCGACGCCGCCGACAAAGAAGATCAGCAAATTCCAGTTGCCCAGAGATTTCAGAGAGGTCCCGGCCAAGGCTGCGAGCGCGACGACCGCTGTGACCCCGGCTAGCGCGAGCAACGCTTCCTTGGCCGGCGCATGCCGGAACATATGGACCACGCCGATGACTATCATCAGCGCGATGCCGACGGGCAGTGCTGCCGCGCGCCAGGAATTGGGGATTTCGAGTGCCGGGGTGGTGACGAAGGCTTCGTCGGCTGCGAACTCGTAGGCCGGATGGAGAACCAGGACCAGGAAGGCGATCGCCGCCGCAGTGGCGATGAGATCGAAAAATGCGCGCTGCCGCGCGGGAAGCGCGCTAACGACCGCGGTCATCCGCATGTGCTCACCGCGCCGAAGCGCGACGATCGACCCGAGCATGGCCAGCCACAGGAACAGGATGGAGGCAAGTTCGTCCGACCAGATGAGCGGGAGATGCAGCACGTATCGCCAGATCACGCCCATGAGCAGCACAACGACTTCGGCCAGCACCAGCAGGGCTGCGGGGACCTCGATCAGCGTTCCCAGGACGCGGTCTATCCTATCGAGCCACCGAGCAAACGGGCCCGAAGGCACGAAAACCCGTTCTTCTAAGCCATCCCGTTGCGTGTCCATCGGCACCCTCCCTGGGCAGTGGTCGACTACGGCAGCAGCGCTGTTCTTGATCTCCTGCTGCGGTGACTTGTTACGGCGTTCCTCAGCCCAACTTGCCGGAAACTTTTTCCAACAGGCTCCAGGCTGTCTCGCCGTATTTCTGTTTCCACTCGCTATAGAAGGACGTTGTCGCCAGCGCCTTGCGGAAGTCGTCCTGCTGGACATCGATGAAGGTGATGCCCTTGGACTTAAGCTCGGTCTGGAGGCTTTCGCTGAGTTTGGCGATGTCGGCGCGCTGGTCCGCGGCCGATTTATCGATCTCTCTTGAAATGAGGGCCTGTAGGTCGGCTGGCAGCTTGGCAAAGGAGCGCTTGTTGCCGAGCACCCAATAGCCGTCCCAAACGTGACCGGTCAGGCTGCAGGTCTTCTGCACTTCGTAAAGGCGCGTGGTGGCGATGATCGCCAGCGGATTCTCCTGCCCCTCGACAACCTTGGTCTGCAACGAGGTGTAGACCTCATTGAAGTTGATCGGGGACGGTGCGGCCTCAAGCGCCTTGAACAGCGAGGTCAGCGGCGGCGCTTGCGGGACGCGGAGCTTGAAGCCCTTGAGATCACCGGGTGTCTTGATCTCGCGAGTCGAGGAGGTCACGTGACGGAAACCGTTGTCCCAAATGCGCGAGACCGCGAAGATCGGGGTTTTGGCGATCTCGCCGCGAATGTGGTCGCCGAGCGCCCCATCCATCGCGGCCCAGACCTCGTCGTAGTTCTTGAAGGCGAAGCCCAGACTGGTGATGCCGGAAACCGGTACGAAGGTCGCCAGGATCAGGGACGACAGATTGAAAAAGTCGACCGATCCGTTGCGAACCTGGGCAAGGAGATCGGTATCAGAGCCGAGCTGGTTCGCCGGAAAGAGCTTGATGTCGACGCGTCCGGAGGTCGCTTCGCGAATGCGGTTCAACGCTTCCTGCGCGCGGATGTTGACTGGATGGGTCGGGTCCTGACCGGTAGCGTATTTGAGTTCAAACTCGGCCGCTTGCGCGGGCCAGCGCAGGATGGCGACCAGCGGTACTGCAGCGGCTCCCGCAATCACGGATCTGCGCGAGGGCGACATGGCAATTTTCTTCATGGTTCTCTCCCTGTTTGGCGGAATCTGCGAGCCATGGCTCGAAGCGCTATTGGCGCTGATGTACGTGTCGTCGGAGGCGCCTCTCCGCGACATTGTCTTCCGGCGGGGCCAAGCGATCCCGCCAGGCCTTATGGCGTTGGCACTGTCGCCCGCTTCAGCTCCAGGACTTGACGGCTGTCGCGATCTTGGCGGCCGAGATCCCGTAGAGGTCGTGCAGCGTTGGCAGGGCACCGGCTTCGAGGAATTCGTCGGGGAGACCGATCTGCCGGAAGCCCGCCGGATGCACGCCTGCACGCAGCAGCGTTCCAGCGACGGCTTCGCCCAATCCGCCGATCACTGTATGATTTTCCGCCACTACGACGAGCCGTCCGGGCTTGGCGCATTCCGCCAGGATGGTCGCCTCGTCGAGAGGCTTGATGGTCGGGACATGAAGTACGCCGACATCCACTCCATCCTTCTGAAGCGAAGCTGCAGCCTCGAGGGCCCGCATCGTCATCAGGCCCGACGAGACGATCAAGGTGTCGCGTCCGTCCCGGATCAGCTTGGCTTTCCCGAGCTCAAATTCGTAGCCGTACTCGTCGAGCACGCACGGGACGTTTCCGCGCAGGAGCCGCATGTAGACGGGCCCGCGATGGGCCGCCATGGCCGGGACCGCCTGCTCGATTTCGTGGGCATCGCAAGGATCGATGATGGTGAGGTTCGGCATGCCGCGAAACATCGCGACATCCTCGGTCGCCTGGTGACTAGGCCCATATCCGGTCGTTAGACCGGGCAGCGCGCAGACGATCTTCACATCCAGCATCTCTTCCGCGATCGCCAGGCAGATGAAGTCGTAGGCGCGGCGGGAGGCGAAGACTGCGTAGGTTGTCACCCACGGCTGAAAACCTTCGCGAGCAAGGCCGGAGGCGGCCATCATCAGTAGCTGCTCAGCCATGCCCATCTGGTAGAAGCGGTCCGGATGGGCCTCCCTGAAAATGTGCAGGTCGGTGTATTTGGCGAGGTCAGCTGAAAGTCCCAGGATGCGCTCATCGGCGCGGGCGAGCCTCGCGAGAGCGTGTCCAAACGGTGCTGGCCTCGTCTTCTGATCGGCCCCCGCGATCGATGCGATCATGGCGGAGGTTGTCAGCCGCGGCTTGCCGTTGCCATTTTCGGACAGGCTGGCCGGGCGGATGTATTTCGACCGTCTCATAGGTTGGCTCCCGCCTCGATGATGGCGATGGCCTGCGCCCATTCGTCGGGCTCGACGCGCAGAAAGTGATTGCGCTCCCGAGCCTCGAGGAAGGGAACGCCCTTGGCCATCTTCGTGTCGCAGATGATGATGCGGGGCTGGCGCGCGCTATGGTGGCGCGCAATGTCGAAGGCCTTGACCAGCGCCTGGATGTCATTGCCGTCGACACGCTGCGCAAACCAACCGAAGGCTTCGAATTTTGGCAACAGCGGCTCGAAGTTCATCACCTGAACCGAGGGACCGTCGGCCTGCATCTGGTTGACGTCGACGATGCCGATCAGGTTGTCGAGCTTGTGCGAGGAAGCCGACATCGCGGCTTCCCAGGTGGAGCCCTCGTCGAGCTCGCCGTCTGAGAACAGGTTGTACACGAACGCATCGGAAGCTTTGCGCTTGAGGCCGAGCGCCATGCCGACGGCGATGCCCAGCCCGTGGCCGAGCGAGCCGCCCGTGATCTCCATGCCGGGGGTGTAGGCCGCCATGCCAGACATCGGCAGCCGGCTGTCATCGGTACCGTAGGTCTCTAACTCGTCCTCAGGAATGATCTTGGCTTCGATCAACGCCGCATATAGCGCGATCGCGTAATGGCCGATGGATAGGAGAAAGCGATCCCGCCCCTCCCATTGGGGGTCTTCGGCGCGATAACGCGTGGCGTGGAAATACGAAACGGCGAGCACGTCGGCGATGCCGAGCGCCTGGGCAATGTAGCCCTGGCCCTGGACCTCTCCCATGCGCAGAGCGTGGCGGCGGATACGCCGGGCCCGCTCGGCCAACGTGACGTTGTGACCGATCTCCGACATCTTTCGATGCCTCCTCGATGATGGTGACGGAACAGCCGCGGCGGTCTGCTCAGTGGATCAGCATGCCGCCATTGACATCGATCGTGGCCCCGGTGACGTAGGACGACAGGTCCGAAGCCAGAAAGAGGCAGATGCGAGCGACGTCGATCGCGTCGCCCAATCGGTTCAACGGAATCCCCTTGAGGATCTCGGCCTTCATCTCGGCCGAAAGCTTGCCGGCCGTGATATCAGTTTGGATCAAGCCCGGCGTGATGGAGTTGACGCGGATGCCTGCAGGACCAAGCTCACGCGCCATGGCCTTGGCCAGGCCGAGCACGCCGGCTTTGGCGGCGCTGTAGTGCGGGCCACCGAAGACGCCGCCACCACGTTGGGCCGAGACCGACGACATGCAGACGATGGCACCCTTGCCGCCTGTCGTCATCGCCGGAATGACGGCTTGGCTCATATAGAGCGTGCCGCGCAGGCTGACATCCAGGACGGCCTGGTAATTGTCGGCGGTGATGTCGAGCGTTTTGATCGGCTGGGTGATACCAGCATTGTTCACGAGGACATCGATGGCGCCGAAGTCGCTCAAGACGTGGGACGTAGCCGCTTGGCAAGCGCCTTTGTCAGTGACGTCACAGGCATAGCCGCGGTGATCGGGCCCGATAGCGGCCGCAGCGTCCTCGGCGGCGCGAGCATCCAGATCGAAGATCGCTACTTTCGCGCCATGGTCGGCGAAGAGCTGAGCGGTTGAGCGACCCAACCCTCGTGCCGATGCCGCGCCCGTTACGATGCAGACCTTGTCCTGCAGCAACATCTCATGTCCTCCCCCGCTGTTGCCCTGCTTCGGTGCGGGCCACTTGCGGCGGTCAGAAAATGACGCGTTGAGCATTTGCCCTCAAACGAATAAAAACGGCCGAACGGTGAATTGGATTCATGCTTTTGCGGAAGCTGCCCTCACTCAAAGCTGTCCAGTGCTTCGAAGCCGCGTCGCGACTAGGCTCCTTCGCGGCCGCTTCCGAGGAACTGCTGGTGACGCCGTCTGCCGTCAGCCATCAGATCAAGGCTTTGGAGCGGGAAGTCGGCGTGCCGCTGTTCCACCGCATCCATCGGTCTATCGTCCTGACTGATGCGGGGCGTCGTTACGCCGAGCAGATTGCGGAGGCCTTCGGGCAGATCGAAGCGGCAACCCGCAGCATCGAGAGGGTCAGCCGCGCTGACATCCTCACGATCCACTCTGTTCCCAGCTTCGCCACGCAGTGGCTGATGCCGCGACTCGCACGCTATAGCGTGCTGCATCCGGACGTCGATATTCGGCTCAACGCGTCGGTGGATCGCGTCGACCTCCCTGCCGGAGAGGCGGATTTCGACATTCGCTACGGCACTGTTTTCCCTGATGCCGGCGTTGAAGTCATCCCGTTTCCCCCCGAGACGTTCGTTGTTATCGGCTCGCCAGATGCGGTCCAGGGCAGTCAGCCCGTGCGGAAAATCGCCGATCTGCGGGGGCGAACGCTCATCTTCACAGAGGTCAACCTTGTCGGTTGGCGCCAATGGCTGGACGAAATGGGAGAGCATGATTTCGACCTTGGCAGGGGGCCGCGTTTCGACCGCACCTTCATGGCCATCAGCGCTGCAGTAGATGGGCTTGGTATAGGCCTGGAAAGTCGGCTGATGATTCAGAGGGAGCTGGACACCGGACGGCTTGTGCTTCCGCTTGGCACACAAGGCGTTCAGTTGGTGTGCCATCATCTGTTGTATCTGAGGTCGAAGGCTCACATCCCCAAGATCAAGGCTTTCCGCGAATGGCTGGGCGACCAGCTATCCGCCTCAGAAACGTAGTTTTCGAAAAGCCCGAGTATCGTTGCCCCTCAGGGCGCTATCGAACCACCCGTCGATCTGGACGAGTTCCCGGCGATCCCACCAGATCCCGTCGGCGATTATTCCGCGCCGCACGCTCTCGACACGAGCTGTAACCCATGCAGCTCCGCACGCTTCTCCGCCGCCGGCGTCGGCTCGAAACAGGATAGTTCGCCCGGATCAGGGCCAGGATTGCGCGCCATCAGTAGCGCCCGCAAGCGGCAGTACGCGTAGGTGGAGGACGTTTGAATAAGAAGCAATGCCTATTAAACCGCCCGCTTTCCTATTCTGATCGAGCCTCGGTTTAAGGCCCGGATGCGGGCCCTATCGTAAGAACCTGGTGAGCAACCATTCTCGCCTATCGACCCCATTTCCGCGGCTAATTCCTTGTTAATCTATTACGCTTAATCTGTGCTCTCACAGCATCTGCCGAACGACCAAAATTGGCTCTGACGTTCGGGCCACTAGTGGTGACCTCCCGCCCTCATCTGCGGAATTGAGTCGGCTCGGATACCTACTCCCCATCACGAGAAAAACCTGAAAATTAGCTCGCCGCGGCACCGCAGCGGATTGTCTGAAGGTTTCAAGGCCCCTGCCGCGGCTATAAATTGCGTGAAATCTGGGAAATTCACGAAAACAACGCGCGAAATGCTGTTTGTAGATACGAACATAACAACCTGATGGATTGTTATGCAAGAATCTCGCGCAACGCCAATCCTTCGCCACCCTCTTTGTATTCGCGTCAATCGGATCGTGATAACCAAGGATTGGAGACAACGAACGATCAGAATTCAAGTTCAACAAATTGTGATGCCATGTACTGTTAGGCCATCTGGCTCGCATAACTCGGTATAATGTTGGTCTTTCGCGAAAGATCGGCTCTCACTTTCGGATTGATAGATGGACGCGGCACAATGCCATACCGCAAATACTCGAAAGAGGACCCCGATTTTTTACGCGTAGCTGCCGAGCTGCGCGCCCGCGTTGGGCCTCTGCCAGCGACGCGTCTTTCCCCTTGGCTGGTCGACCGCAAAGCTGTGGCTGCGGAGTATATGGTCGACTACGAAATGTTTGCGCGGGATATTCGGCCCGGAGCAGTAGCGCTTCAGGAGGCGGCCGCCCGCGTCGGCACTTACGTGCCCCTGCCGCCGCGGGCGAACTGTTTGCATTCCCTGGCTGACGGAATTCGGATTTGCCGCGCGGTAGCACGAGCATCCGGCTCGATTGAACAAATCAGGGATCACGAGGTCTTCGAGCAACTTGTACGAGAGACATATGGTATCAAGAGCAATGCGTTTCCGATCAACGTCGCCATGCGCGAGGCGTTGTCGAAATTAGAAGCCCACGTAACGGCCACAGAGCACGCTTTGGCGGTAAGCCGCGTGAGGGCCACTATGGTACGGGCTGAGTTAGGTCTCGGCTGCCCCGCCGACTTCGCGAATGCACTCGTGTATGAGTCGAGTCTTGTCGGGATGGCTCCGGCGGCCCTCAGCTTTCTCGGCTCCACGACCGGATGTACCATTCGTGCTTGGGGTGAAGGGCAGAAAGCTGTAGGCGAGGCACAGGAGCCCTTCATCAATGCGATAGAGGCGTTCCTTCGGCTCCCCAAGGGCGCTCTGTGGAATAAGCTTGATCGACCTGGAAGACGCCTGAATCCACGGCAGATGCTTCGTGAAGGCCAAGCGCTGTCGCGGGTTGAAGAGGATAAGCTTAGCGCCGAGCTTCCTCGTGAGTTCCGACATGCTTCTCCCGAGGAGAAGCTGAAGATGCTGGATCAAGCAAAAAGCCAGATTCGTAGCCGAGCCGATACCGAGATGGGCAAGCTCGCAGCCCAACGGACCGATCGCTATGGACTCCGTTATGAGAAGTGGCCGGATGCGGCAAAAGCTGATTGGCGGCAATATGTAATATATCGTGGCCATAAAGTGTTGGATATCGGCATCATATCGAAAAAAGGCCTCAATCAGAACAGTATAAATCTATATAAATCACGGATCGAGATGATATTCGGCTTCTTGACCTGCAGGAAAAATGAACTGAGGGAGATAGCTGGAATTGATCCGCGAGAATTCGAAAATATTCCGGTTGATTCTTTGAGATTGCAGTTAATTAATGAGTCTAATTACCGTCTTTACCTGACCTGGATGATTCATCGAAAAAAGAAATTTGACCGTGATGCTGTTCTAACGGCTATCGATAAAAGCATGATGGACGAAATTTCATTGATGTGGAATGGAAGAAGATGAGGAGATTTTCTATGCCGTTATTTGGAGATATGATACCGATAGATCAAAACTATCCTGAATTCGAATGCTTCGGTCTTGGAGAAGATGGTTTAAAATCCTATTTGGCTTCTCAGAAGGCCAAATTCGATGAGTTCAGGACAACCTATCGAGGCGAAACGGGTGTCGGCTGGGATTCCGTTGATCAGATCGATTCCATTCTTCGCCTTGAGCATCCCAGTGATTTTCTTACTAACATTTCCGCTGCTGCATATTCCGAATGGAGGAGGGAAACGGATCCTTTAAGACGAGCTATTTTGAATAGGCATAGCATCATAATCGACATCGGGCGTTTCTATGCACTGCGAAGCAGATCGATTTCTGGTATCGTGGCCGGTTGCTTTCGAAAATATAACAAATTTATGGAATTTGAGCTGGAAGCGAAGCACTTTAAGAACCCTAACGCGGTTGGTGGAAAATACTACGTTCGCGAAATTGAAAATATTAACGAATTTCATCGCAGAATCGAAGAGTATATCGATCAAGATCGAAAAATTATCCACGAATCGTATGGCAAATCGAGTGCGTTCTGGGCAACACGATTTGGAAATCAGAATCTATGCCCGCGAGGAGCGGCTCAGATATTCAGATTTGCGTTGGCTAAATCTTATAAGAAGGACCAATCGACAAACAAATTTGCATATTTTAGAGGGTTTGCTCCTCATTCATGTCGATATATCGTTGCAACCTCGGTTTTGAAAACCACGCGCGACATCAATTTGACCGCTAAAGCCATCCACACGTCCGCCTTCACCGCAGCCAAATTCTATGTGCGGTACGGTGGCCATTGGCTCGATGAAGACCTCAAGCGATACGTCGCAGATTGGCTGAGCAGCGAGGTCCGGTATCTCTCCGGCGGCAAAAGCAGTCGGCAGAAACGTGAGGCAACTCGCTGGGATCTCGATTCTGATTTTTAGTTGTCAGGGGTGCCCCGTGATCGGCAGGCCGGCCTTTCTCCATGCCCGAAGATCCGCGCTGCTGGATCAGGCACCTTCCTCGGCCTGGGTATCGCTCATCAGGCTGGCCAGGAAATCCGAGACGTAGACGGTATCCGAACCTGGCTGGGCGAGCGGCTCCTCGGGGGCGGTCTCGGCGAACAGGCGATCGCTGCCATGGGCGGCGGCATCGACCATGGGCCGCACCGTGGGATCGGCCGGCCGGTAGGAGCCACCGGTAGCGTCGACGAACTTCTTCTCGACCTCGGCCGCGGTGGTCGAGGCCGGGTCGAAATAAGCGTCCGACATCACGCGCAGGAAGGCGTCGTGGCTGAGCTCGTCGGATTCGGCGATCGATTTGCCGGCGACGTCGACGCCATGGCCGATCTCGCGCAGGGTGACCGGGCGCGGCTCGATCTCGGGGAGCGGGCCGCGGCGCAGCGGGCGCTCGTCCGGATCGGGCGCGAGCTGGGCGAGCTCGGCCTCGTCGTGGAAGCCGTCCTCGTCGAGGAGCTCGGGCGGCAGGTCGGCGGGGGTGCGCCAGTCGCCTTCCGGCGCCTGCTGGCGGGCCATCGACTCGACCAGGGCGGAGAGGCCACCGCCGCTGGCGCCGTCCTCGTTGAGGGAGACGTGCTTGACGCTCGGGCGCGGCGGCGGGGCGGCCGGCCGGGCCGGCGTGGCGATCGAGGCGCCTGGTGCGGCCCCGGCCGGCCGGGCGGAGGTTGCCGCGGCGACGGCACGGGTGACCTGGAACAGGCCGACGCAAGCCGCTTCCGCCACCGGCTGGCGTGGCCGGCGGTCGATATATTCGGCCATGCCCTGGGCGGCGACGGCGATCTCGTCGAGCGCCTCGGCCTTGGCGTAGATCTGGCTCTTGGCGGCCTCGGCCTCGCGCGCCATCGCGACGGCGAAGGCGGGATCGAGCAGCTTCTCCAGGACGTCGGGGGTGCGGTCGACGAACTCGACCTCGTCGAGGCTGGGTTTCTCGACGATGATGAAGTGGTTGACCGCCAGCATCATCGTCTTCTTGTCGATCACCGAAGGCGGGTCGGCATAGAAGGAGCGCGCCCGGATCAGCTTGTCACCATGGGTGACGTGCATCTGGCCTTCCTTCTGGCCGGTCAGGTCGCGCAGATCGACGCGGTCGATCAGTTCGACGCCGGCCTCGGAATTGTCGCGATAGCTGACCGAGGTCAGTTCGCCGACATGGGCCTGGTAGCCCTTGAGCTGCGAGCGCTGGCCCTTGCCGCCGCGGTCGATCGCGAGCTTGGCGGTCTCGTTGGGCTCTTCCGTGCGCATGAAGATCTTGGTGTTGGTGTTGGCGATGATCGAGTTCGCCTCTTTGTCGTTGTGGCGCTTCATCGACTGCAGGTCCTGCGCGCCGAAGATCATCGCAAAGCCGAGCGAGCGCGCCTGGGCTGCCATCACGGCCATGCCGGTCACCAGGTAGTAGCCACTAAGATAGCAGATAAGCACGACGTTATGGCGGTTGGAGGTTTTCTCAGGGCAGCTGGACCGCCGACGATGACAGGGGAGGGGATCTCAGTCCGGGAGCTCGCGCAGCGAAAACGTTGTGGCTCGATGCCAAACCACTGGCAGCTCAACGAGCACAGATATTGCTGAGAATCCGGACGCAGTGAGAGCAAGTTGGCCCCGCCCTAAACCTCATACTTGCGCGAGGCGCAGGATGCACGGTGGCGTATGGTGTCGCCACCTTCCCCCGGCGGCACTGCAGGCCGCCCTCGGCCACTTTACGTCGAGTGGTAAGGGAGTTTGGATCGGGCATTCAGGGCTGTTGAAGGGCGAAATTCGCCGGATCCATTCCCCACTCTCAAGCTTCTAAAGTAACGATTTCGTGAGCTCACCCGAAGGAAAAAACCCTTGTCAAGAGCACAGTAGCGGTCCGACGTTCAAAAAACATAGCGAGAGCCGCCTCCGCCCCAAGAAGCGTGGTGCGATCGACGATAGTGAAGCCGGCAACCGCTACTCAGATTACGAAATCCACAGGCATTACAATAGCTTAACGTGGTGCGGTCTACAACCGTGCTCCCCTTGGCTTCTGAGTGATGGCTCGTAATGAGGCGCCGTGTCGCGATGGGCAGAATGCGCTGAAGAAATGCCCTGATTCCAGGCTGACAGAAGGATTGCGGCATCATTCCTTGTTTTTGGCTCTCAAACGAAGGAATGAAGCGGGTGCCGTTGAGGCCGCGCGGCGGGTGCAGATGTAGCGATCAGCGGTCTCGTATGGGCGCTCTTTCAAGCCGGTTCTGCTCGATTGCCGCGATAAATCATTCCGGTTCATTGAGCCTTTTCGGGCGATCTGAACTACGCCAAATTGGTGTATATGCCGACGAAGCCTTACACTCAGGTCGTGTTCCTGTTTCGGGCAAATAGCGGTCGGTGTCTGCGCTGAACTCGGCCGGAGTTGGCCCGCAGGCAATTACGCCAGTTTGTCAGAATCACCGCCTAAGGGAGCGCTGGAAACCCGCGATAATAGGAATATGTTCATTTGGTTGCCATAGGCCCACCCGCACGGTCAAGGCTGCTGGTAAGATACGGCGTTCAGCATCCACATCATCTCGCCTCTGTGCTGATCGGACATGCTCGCATGTCGGTTCGCGCCCACTTTCCGCGCCAACGTCTCGGCCCTGCTCATCTCCACATGGCAGTTGGGAGGCCGGTGTGCCTTTCATCGCGCCGACCTACGATTCCATATCGCAAATGGAATCGAGGCTTCAATGGACCTTTCAACTATCTTTGGCGAACCGCTTCTCGAAACGAGCACCGGCGCCAGCCTCTTCATGCTTTCGTGGGAGGTTAATCCGGTTTTCCCAGGATCGGACACGCTTTCTGAGTTCGAGAATGGGCTGACCCTCGAACAGGAGATGCGTGGTCTCAAACGTGACCTCGCTCGCCTTGAGAAAGGGCGACAGCCGCTGGTCAAGGATCTGGCTGCTGCACCCCTTTTGAAGGACTGGGGTTTTCTCGACGCGGGCGAAGTGCTTCCTCGGATTGTTGGCAATCTGATCGGCGCTTCGAAGGTGGGCTCCGGCTTCACCGAAGGGGCGCAGACCGCGACCCTTCAGATTTTGGCAATCGACAACGATCTGGGTTGGGCTCGGGATCGGCGAGGCTATTATCGGTTGGAGCATGACCAGGCTGGAGAGGCCTAAGCAGCATGCGGAGCACATTCGTCATGTTACGCGCACCTTAAGCGGAGGCGCACGGTCGCTGATCAAGTGAAAACGACAGGATATTCTGGCGGCTCGGTCGCTGAACGAGTCGCCAGAGAAAAGTTCCATAAGAAAGGTTCTGCGAATCAAGGCTGTAGGCACCCGTTAGAAAGGTCACCAGTCTGTCGTGTAGCCCGATTGGCCGTCGTTTAGCCCATATAATCGCGCGATGTAGCCCGATTAAACGTCGTATGGACTGTTGCGGCGTGTTTGGCGAGGCGCCGATTGCCTGAAAGCGGTCAAACTCCTTGTGCTCGATATTCAGCTCACCGGCTCGCATGGCATATGGGTATCAAGCAGCAGCCTCACGAAAGATGCTACGCGCCGAGTTCAGTTTCGGGCAGCGGCTCGTCAAAGCGTGCATCGACGGCAATCTTTCCTTTGAGTGCCCCAAAGCGCCGCTTGCCGGGTGGCGCGACCGGCACCAGACGCACCGCAGGCACGCCGCCGCGTGCAATGACCACGTCTCCACCTTCGAGGGCGTCCGCGATCAGCTTGGACAGGTTGGTCTTGGCGTTGCGAACCGAGAATTGAGCCATCGACATCTCCTTAGCTAGGGGTATGGCTAAGTGACTTTGCAGACTAAGAGCGTTCAGAGATCCAGCTGCAAGCTGACGCCCGCGCTATGTGTGCCGATGAGCACCGTACTGAAGCTCGAAGCCCAGACCTTACCGCGACCGGCACCCAGTTCGCCATCACCAGAGACATCTGTGGAATAGCTCGTATTTCCGAATTTCCGGAAATCTGGAATCATGGATTCAAGCGCAGATCCTTCACAACCGACGTGCAAACCGCAAAGATATTAGCATCGCGACAAGCGCCCCTACCGGCATTGCGAGTTCGACCAATATGGATGCTGAAGCATTTCGAGCGGCGCGACGGGATCTTGGTCTGACCGAGATCGAGTTCGGAAATGCGTTCGGCGTTTCGAGGCGAACAGTGCAGAACTGGTCCAAGAAGGGACCACCTCCTTACATCGCAGATCTGCTGCAACTGGTCCTTCTCATGCGCATTGTCGGGCCGGGACGCTCAGACGCCGTGCCATCAGTGGCCCCTGCCCTGGACACTCTTTTAACCTCGGCTGTTGCTGCAGGCTGGAATAAGGCCGCCGTCCTCGCGGCAGTCGACGCATGGGTGACGGCCAGACATGAGGACTAGTCGTTAACCATAATGAATGATGAACATCATCGTTAAAGTTTTAGAGGTTGAAAGCGCACAATGTGCGCTTCTATAATGTGGACATCGTCAATGGCCCGACGCCCCGCTGGCAGCTCAAACTCGAAATAGCGAGCGTCCGATCCCAAGGGCCAAATGACAAACGCCTCGCCTGGCTGGCCGATTTAAGCCTCTACCGATCTTCTCGCCGTTCTTCAAAAGCCTGCGTAAGTCCCTTCAATGGAGGCGTGCATGCTCGCTCAGCGCCGTGTTGGTCGCTCGAAACGACGGTCTTCGATTCTCTCGCTCCAACGTAGAACGAGCGGCGGCCGCCATGGTCGCGACCTTGTCGTTCTGCGCGAGATGAACAGAACGAGGGTGCATATGATCACACCGTCCGCCGATCTCATTGATGATGACTTCGACGAGCTCGACTGCAGCGCCGAGGTTCTGTTGCAGCTGGCAAACCAGCTCTGATCGCAGATTCTTGTGCGGAATAGCGCTCGTTTTGCGCGCCGCCTAACTGCCCCGCCTTCGCTTTGAACCAAACGAGCGCCGGTCCGCGCGCCCGGAGGAATCGTCATGTCTCGAACGATGTCCAAATCGCCCTCTCCTGCCCCCTCAATCGCGGCCCGCCCTGATCTCCTGGCGAGAGCCTACCTCGACATGCTGGCGCGCGAGGAAGGCGCCATGGTGAAACCGATGCTGCGCAGCAATCAGGCCGATGCCATCGAGCACCTCTTGGATGATCTGGATGGTGGAAGCACGGACAACAACCGGCTCGTTCTGCGTCCTGATCTTGCAGCCGTCGCTGTCCTGGTGGCGAGAGCAATCGAGGCAGAACCAGGGCTGGCCCGACGGCTGCGCCGCGAAGCCCCCATTGTCATCCTGGCAACGCACGCACCGGACACGGTCCAGATGGCCGAGGACGTCATCACGCGTTGTGCGCTGGCGACCAATGCGCGGGTGTTAGGACCTCAGAGCAACCTGCAATCAACTCATCGAGACGGTGCCGTTCTGCTCGTGGCCCGCGATGGGACGAGCAAGGACGACCGGCCCGAGAAAGGCAATCAGGCCGTCTCCTCCGCGCTTCACCTTCGCCTGCCGATCATCGGCATTGCGCCGGATCCGGCTCGACACCTTCCGCACGCTCTCCAGCGAACCGTCGAACACAAACTCGCTTTGCCCGGGTTCGATACAAGCGCGCTGACGCTCGTCATCGAGGCCGTCGCGGGGACGACGCCGACAAAGACACTCGATCCCGACCTCGTTCGCCTGATCGAGTTCGAAGATCTACCGCTCGCGATCCGCTCCTATCGGACCGCGGATCAATGCATCGAAGCGCTCGACGAGATCGTGCGCAGGAAGGGTGAACACCTCGGCCCCGGCCCCTCGCTGGAGGAGCTTGAAGGCTACGGCAAGGCAAAGGACTGGGGACTGGAGTTGGCCAAGGACCTGGCTGACTTCAAGGCCGGGCGTCTCGCATGGGAGGACGTCGATCACAAGGGTCTCTTGCTCTCAGGACCTCCTGGCGTCGGCAAGACCCAATTTGCGCGCGCTCTCGCCAAGACGGCCCGCGTCCCCCTAGTCGCGACGTCCGTCGCGCAATGGAACAGCGCCAGTTATCTGTCCGGCACCCTCCAGGCGATCCGTCACGCCTTTGCTCAGGCGCGTCGCCAGGCACCCTCCATCTTGTTTATCGACGAGATCGATGGAATTTCGGATCGAGCGCAGCTCCGTGGTGACTACGTCGAGTACTGGAGCCAGATCGTCAATCTGCTTCTGGAACTGCTCGCCGGTGTCGAGGAGCGGCCCGGTGTCGTGGTGATCGCTGCAACGAACCACCCGGACAAGATAGACGCCGCCATCAAACGCGCCGGTCGCCTCGATCGGGAGATCGTCATCGAGAAGCCGGATGTTCAAACGCTGGCTCGAATCCTCCGATATTATCTCGGACCAGAACTGTTGGCCGGCATCGATCTGATGCAGCTGGCCATCGCCAGCCAGGGCGCCACCGGCGCCGACGTTGAGGCTATCGTCCGCCGGGCCAAGGGGGCGGCCCGGCGCGAGAGGCGTCAGCTCGGAATATCGGACCTGCTGAGCGAGATCAGGAATGGGCAGCCATCCATTTCGCCAGAGCACCGCCGGCGCATCGCCGTTCATGAAGCCGGTCATGCCGTCGTGGCCCGGGAGCTGCGCACGGGAGAGATTCTTGGCCTTTCGGTTCACGATCTCGGCGGCACGCTGCATATCGAAAACAACATCGCGGGCACCGCGACGTTGGCGCGCCTCAAAGATGAGATGGCGGTGCTACTCGCAGGGCGAGCTGCCGAAAGACTCGTGATCGGGGAGCCCAGCATCGGCTCGGGCATGCTCGCAACCTCCGATATTGGACGCGCCACGGGCCTCGCCTGCGCGATCGAAGCACGCTGCGGTATGGGTCAATTCGGCAGCGTCTACATCGAGACCGCGAACGATTTTGCCAACATCCCTGGGTTGCTCACCGCTGTCCGGAAGCAGCTCGACCAAGCCGAGGAGAGAGCAACGCATATCCTGATCGATCGCATGGCAACGTTGCGAACCGTCGCGGACGAGCTCGAACGGCGTGGATATCTCTCGGGTGATCAAATCGAGCAGGTCATTGGCGATGGTGGTGGCCAAGCGAAAGCCACTCCGCCGGCCGATGGCGCCGTAGCGGATCGGCGTTTCGGGAGCTCGCCGTGATCCACCCTGACCGCGACCCGCCCAACGACGAGCAGGCTGACGCCGAGATGGAAATTCAATGCTTCCTCGAAGCCACTGATGAGCTCGCAGCACTCTTGGAAATGGAGCGCGGTGCAATCATCGGGGCGCTCACGATCGTCATTCAGAAGCAAGCAGAGCTCGAACGGCTGAAACGCCTGGTCACGGCGCCGGTGCGATCCCGAGCCCGCTGAGCGGGATCCTGAGGCCGCCTGCCGAAACACATGGGGCGTGACCATCGCCTTCCAACCGAGAGGAACGCCACGATGCGCCTGTTGGTGCTTTCGGACATTCACCTGGAGTTCGGGCCGTTCGCGTTTCCGGAAGATCTGGGAGAGTTCGACGCTGCCGTTTTCGCTGGCGACATCGGCCGACCGATCACATCAGCAATCAGATGGATTGAGCAGCAGACGGAGGGCCCTCTTAAGGGCCGTCCGACGATCTTTGTGCCGGGCAATCACGAATTCTACTACGATGAGATCTATTCCGCCGTGCGCGCCGGTCGCGGACTGGCAGAACAGTGTGGAATTCATATGCTGGCGCCCGGCTGCGTTGTGGTTGACGGCGTGCGCTTTATCGGAGCCACTTTGTGGACCGACTTCAATCTGTTCGGGAAGTCACGGGCCGCCCGTTTGGCTGCTCGACACGCGATGAACGACCACCGTTTGATCCACATCGTCGACGGCAGCAGGAAGGCTTTCACCCCGGAGCATGCCGTCGCAACTCACCGAAGCGAGCTGACTTTCATCGCGACGCAGCTCAGCGAACCTTTTGGTGGCGCGACAGTGGTCGTCAGCCATCACGCCCCCCACCCCGGGTCAGTCCAGCCAAAATTCCGTGGTGACCATTTGGCACCGGCCTATTGCTCGGATCTCTCGGCGCTCATCGAGCAGTATCAGCCCGCACTCTGGATCCATGGGCACGATCATGGTTCGCACGACTATCGCGTCGGCCAGACGCGCATCCTTTCCAATCAAGCCGGCTACCCCAGGCGCGGTGGGAACAGGGAAAATCCGAACTTCAATCCTCGGCTCATCGTCGAGGTCGTGAGCTCTGCCTGAACCCGGAGCGTCGCAGAGCCCATTGTAACGGATCCACCATCACCGCGGCGGGCCGGGTGCCGACCTCCGATTGGATGATGCTTCTCGCCCTGTTGCGCAAGCTCGAACTCCATCAAAACAGGATCGGGTGGAAATGCAGACACTGATCGAAAAGCTCCGGTCTGCTCAGATCGACCTGCGCCGCCTTCGCGAAGGATGGCGCCCTACTGAGTCTGATCTCACAGATGCCGCCGGGCTTGAGGAGTGGATCCCGGGCGTCGACGCGCAGAACGGCCTTATGATCCTGATAGGCGAGTCGATCGCTCATCCAATTCTCGGCGATCGCCTCATCACGACCAGCCCAGTTATCTGGGTCAGTGAAGATCGAACAATCGCCCGCACGCTCAGCCGCTGGTATCGGCTCGGACGGTGCGCATTGCCGACCGCCGACGAGCCTTCGTCGGGCCCCCAATTTTAAAAGGTGATGTTCACTCCCAGAGAGCTGGAGATCGCGGCGAGCGCGGTCGTGAGGTTGTTCCGAAAATGGGATCTCTCCGATGGAACCGCATGTCAGATCTTGGGCAATCTCGCGCCCGAAACCTACTCTGCGTGGCAGCGCTCCGATTTCGGCCAAATCGATCAGGACGTAGGCATCCGGCTGTCACTGCTGATTGGCATCCACAAATGCCTTCGCACGCTCTTCAAGGACCCAGAGCGGGGCTATTCCTGGATAAGAATTGCTAATTCCGCCTTCGATCACCTGCCTCCGCTGGAAGTCATGGCCAAAGGAGACATCGCCTCGCTCGCCTACGTTCGAGCGCGCCTTGAAACCATGATGACTGACGTGTCGTCGTGGTGACGAAAGCGTAGAGCGCCGGGGATCGAAAATCGATTGATTCCAGTTTGCTATCAGGCGCTTCGCCATTCATCTCAGAACCGGCGTAATGGCTGACCACGCAACACGATTTTCAAGCGAGCTATCGAGAGATGGTGGCAAGGTCGGTTGACCCGCCAATAACCGTGAAAGATCCGGCTTGCCCTCCACGAACCAAATTGCGGCTACAGCTGGGCAAAAAGACCGAAATCAGCCGCCAAAAGGGACCAAATCATCAAGATCCTGACCGACGTTAATGTGCCTTCAAAACCGCTGTTCAAGCACGTTTCAAGGATCTCGATCTGTGGCCGCGGAGCAGCACAGTGCGACCGCTGTAAGATATTGATAACGCACAGAATTATGACCATCTCGCTAGGATATTTGAGCCGACCTTAAACGTGAATGGCAAGGACTAATTCCATTGAATGCAAGGAATGGCCACGCATACCTCGTAGCGGCGGCTCGAAGGCCTGAGCGGAAGCAATTTTTTGAAGGACAAGTAGTTCTCCAACAAGAATTGAGAATTGAGTCCTTGAACTCATGAAGGAATTCTCGAATTTGAGTGTAATGGAAGGGAGCGACCTACCTCATATTTGCACGAATCAAGAAGCGCATATAAAATCCATGCACTGAACGCTGATTCTGAAGGATTGAATTGATCCGAGGAACGCGGTGAAGGGGGCTCACAACACCCTCCACCGCGCTGGCCTAGGATAGCCACAGAGCGATGACGTTCTTCGCAGAGGTGGCTTCGTCACAACAAGCAAGCTGGGAGAACCCAAAATGACGAAACCATAGAGATCAAAATCTCTAGCGCTCGGCGAACAAGGCTCGGTCCTTTTGAAGGGCGGAATTCACCACGCTTCGCGCCGAATCATACACAAACCTCACGGAATCTCAACCGATTTACGATCGGAGGAGCGATGAAACACGCCTGTAATCTGGACGAAGCATCGAAGCGCAACACTCAAGGTAAGGCGGGGGCAAAAACGAGAGCGCGGAGGGTAATCAAGTCCCCTCTCCCGTGGCTCCATCCGGTCGAAGACCCCCGAGAGCTATTTGATTACGACGAGATGTACGTCGCTATTGCATCTCCCGATCGCTTCGTTCCCCTGAGCAGATTGAGAGTGGAATTCGGCTACAACGACACAGTCTATTTCGTTTAAGTCCGGCCGAATAAATCAAATATAACCAAAAAAGACGTTCCGAGCGGCAACTCGGAACGTCTTTAATAGATGCCGCTCCACTCCACGCAAGGGCGACGAGCGGCTTTCAGAACCCGGCATCCGCCGGCCCGTCACTGGTAACCCAGCGACGATGTGATGCTGCGCGCGATTGCTGCACCTTGCAAGGGCCAATTCAACCGCATCACATCGCGCTGGCGTGCCTCAACCGTGTACGTCAGCAATGTCCGATGACCATCCCGACCACGTTTCGGCGCACACGTATCCCGTCCGGTACCGCGAGCACGCGTGCGGACGGATTGAGTCCGATCCCGTCACACCCCGCAAGTCGCCTGCGCCTCTCCAAGAGCCGAAGAGCCCGGCGAAGAAGCGCGCCCGTCGCCGCAATCCGCGCCATGAACTGATCCGCGGGTCAGAGGTTCGCAAAATCCGCCACCGCGGCCGGACAGGATATGCGGGCGACGTTCCCATGACGCGCCTGCGCGGAAAAGTCGTCTCCGGCGACAGCTGTCTCGAATTCGATTTTGCGCTCGCGACCGACGCGCAGGACGACGACATCGTCAACATGATCGCCCAGCCTTTCGAGCTGCAAATCAACCTGGAACGTCGTCGGACTTCGTGGACGCCAGACTTCCTTATCGAGCGCCGGGCTGGCCCCCGAGAACTCGTGGAAGTGAAGCCGCTTGCAAAGATCCGTCCCCCGGACCCGGACAAGTATGCCGAAGCGAGGGGGCGGCTCGAGGCATGCCGCGCGGCAGCGGAAGAAGCTGGGTACCTCTTCCGGCTCGTGACCGAGCAGGAGATACGGATCGAGCCGATGCTCTACAATGCACGGCTGATCCACCGGCATAACGGCCCCTTCGCTGACAATGCGCTGCTGCTGAAAGCTGTTCTCGCCCTTGGGACATTGGGACCCTGCCCCACGGTCTCCGACCTGGGCGCGGTCGTTGGCCAGCCGTCCGCGGCGATCGAGCTCGCGATCCGACTCGACCGTCTGGGTCACCTTCGACTCGACAGGACGAGGCGGATCGGCCGCAGCACCGTCTTCGAACTAGTTGGCGCGTCCGCGGAGGTGAAACGATGAGGACGCATATCGCACCGCCGCGCCTCACCCCGGGAAGCAAGGTCCGAATCTTTGGTCGCTGCTATATCGTCGGCGAAACGACGGCCAACGGCCGGATCTTCACGGCAGCCGATGACGGAAGCGAGATGATGCTGAGCTTCGGGCGACAGCTCGAAATGATGCGGCGCGAGCAGCTGACGACCGACGCGCGATATTCCGCCCTCTCGACCGATGTTCTGGCGAACTTGCAGCGCGATTGGGGGAGCTTTTCGGAGTCTCAGAAACTCACCGCAACGGCGCGCCACGCGTTCGTTCGCGCGATTTTCGACTTGCCCCTGGCTCACAGGGACAAGAGCGCGATCGTTCTGCCCGTTCTTCAAAGCGCAGCGGACAAAGAGCCGGGCAATCTGATCGAGGTGCCTAACTTCCGGACTGCCAGGGATTGGTATCTGCGTTGGGTGGCGGCTGGTTGCGATGTGCGGGCCCTCGTTCCGAACCTCGCGGCGCGTGGAGATCACGAGGCTCGCTACGAGCCGTGGATCTACGAAGAGATCAACAAGGCGATCGATCAAACTTACGCGTCCCCGTTCAAGAACAGCGTCCGCCAGACCCTGCTGCGCGCACGCACTCTCATTCGAATCCGCGCCGCCGACGAGCGACTTGCTCTGCCTGGAACCAGCAAGGAGGTGATCGGACGTAAGGTCGTGGAATCTGTCCTCGCCAAGCGCGGGAGATGGGAGATCCTGGTCAAACGAGAAGGGCGGGCGGAAGCGGAGCGGCTTTTGCGCCTGACAGGGGCTGGCCCCACGGGTGAGTATCCGCTTGCAGAGGTCGAGGCCGACCATACACCGCTTGACGTCATGGTCATGGAAGGAGGCGTCGTTCTCGGCAGGCCTTGGCTCACCATGCTCATCGATCGCTTCTCGCAGATGGTGCTGGGCTTCTCGATTTCCTTCGTTCCACCGTCTTGGGTCTCGGTCATGGAAGCTCTGCGACATGCCGTCCTGCCCAAGGACGAGGAACTTCAGCGCTGGGCGGAGTACGACGGAGAGCCATTCCAGTTCGACTGGCCATGCTTCGGGGCGCCCGATGTCCTCATCGTCGACCAGGGATCTGAATTTCTCTCGGCTTCGATGGCCGCGACCGAAGCAGCCCTCAACATGAGGCTGCTCCAGCTGCCGAAAGCCAGCGGCGACAAGAAGGGCACGATCGAGGGGCAGTTTCACCGCCTCAATCGCGAACGCATGCATAGTCTGAACGGAACGACGTTCTCGAACCCTCAGAAACGCGGCAAATACAAATCACAAGACGACGCGATCTTCTCACTCAATGATGTTCGGTACGTCGTCATCAGATGGGTGGTCGATACACATAACCGCACTCCCAATTCCAGGACCAACAAGATTCCTGCCGAGCTGTGGCGGGAGGGGATGGACGAGGTTGGCCAGAAACCGGCGCCGCCTAAGGAACTCATCGCCCCGCTCGTCGGAAAGGTCGTTTCCTGTAAGCTGCGCCGGGAGGGCGTCCGCCACAAAAATCTGCGTTGGAACTCGAACGCTTTCCGCGCTCTGCGAGAAAGGATCGGACGGTCTTCTGACGTCCTGATCCGCATCGATCCTAAGGATCTCCGAAAGGCCTACGTCCTCGATCCAGACACACATGCTTGGATCGAAGGCGACCTGATGGCCGAGCGCTCGATCGAAAACATGACGCTCAGCCAGTACGAGTTTCTCAAGGAGAGAACTGACGATGCACGGGTCGTCGATGAGGACTACGAGCTAAAGCTCGCGCGCGGCAGCCAAGCTCAGTTCGATTTTGTCGAAAAGCGCCGGCGCCAGAACGGCGTCATTCCGAAGCCGATCGCGGCCTTCATCACGGAAGGGTCTCGGGCGGTCGAGCACATTCATGGTGAACGCCACGATCCACAGGCCAGTGCGCAGGCGGTCGGAACCCACAATCTCGATGGGCCCGTTCTTTCCCCTGCTCCGGATCCGAACGGCCCGTATCGCGATGCCGTGCTGCGGCCCGTCGACCCGTATCCAAAGCGGGATGAGACAGGGCGCTATCCCGGGGATTGGCAGCCCCCTCCCCCCATCGCGCTTTCAGCGCCTGCCGCATTGCCGGAACCAGATGTGCAGCCCCTGCCATCTCCCCAAACCTATGTCGGCCGACGTCGCCGATGACCAACTCGAAAGCCCCCCTCCATGCAGCCCCTTATTGAGCGCGCCACCGCGAGGCCTTTGCGATCCCACCACTGGAGCGATGCTTCCATTTCCCAGCGTCTTAGCCACATCGGAAAGTTCGTCGCCGTGACGCCCAGCCTGCAGAGCTCGATCTCCTTTATTCAGACGTTGATGGCCAGCCATCTCACCGCCCCAGAAGGTGAGATCGCATTCCTGCTCGGTGAAACCCGCGCTGGCAAGACGACGGCGATCAACGAGGTGATCGCGGAAACGGCGGAGGAAACCGGCGGCCAGATAGTAAGCCAGCTTCTTGATGACCAGCGCGATTCCGAGGCGATGGTCTCGGTCCTGGTGAAGACGCCGAACGGGTGGGAGCGTCCCATCGTCAAGATCTACGTGCCCAAAGCCCCGACATTCAACGGCCTGCTGAACGACGTGTTGCTCGCCTTCGACATCAAATTGCCGAGATCCGCGACGTTCGCCGAGCGGCAATTGGCACTCGGCCGCCAATTGAAGGGCCAGGCGACCCGCCTCGTGGTATTCGACGATACCCAGCACATCTGCGAGAAGGGCAAAACCTCCGCCGCCTACGAGGGAGCGGACGTCTTCAAGGTTCTGGCCAAGACGGGCCAAGCTCAAGTTCTGTGTGTCGGTCTTGAACACACCATCGAGATCAAGGACGCCAATCCTCAGGCCGAGTGGCTCGGCGGCGAAGTGCATGTCGTCAGACCACACGACATTACGGCAGAGCGGAGCTCGTCGCTCGCAACCTATTGCGCGACCCTGAACAAGGAATTGCCTTTCGATACGCCGAGTGCCCTTGGGGAGCCCGACGTCTTTCTGCCGCTCGGCACGTACTGCGATGGTTATGAAGGCCGCATCGCCACGATCGTGCGCTTGGCGGCGCGCTATGCGATCGAGCGCAATCTGCCCAGCCTCAACCGACTGGTCTTCGAAAACTACCTGCGCGACAAACTCCTGATCGCCGATCAGGAGAATCCATTCCGAATGACCACTGAGGAGCTGGAAACGCTCCCGGCTCTGGTGGCCGCGGCTCGGAAGGATCGCATCGTCAGCGCCGAAAAGCGACGTTCACGGGGGAAGCGAAACCGGACCGCGTTCGGAGCCCGCGGCCTGTGAGCTCAACTGATCAGTTGTCGTGGGCGCCACCGCGCTGGACACCAGTGCTGCGCTCCGAGGAGCCGGCGCACGGCTTATACCTTCGTCTGTGCGACACCAATGGTCTCGCCAGGAGCGCCATAATGCGAACCCTGACCGGAGTGCGTTGCGAGAGGGTTTGGAACGGCCGTGATCTACATGCGCTCGCCGAGATTTCCAAATGCCCGATGGCTGACCTCGAACGAAGCGCTTTTCGGGGCGGCTCAGGCCGAGCGATCCGCGTGCGCGAGCACGTCCTTGACTCCAGAGACGATCTTTTGAAGTCGCCGCGAAGGTTTTGCCCTGACTGCCTCAACGAGTCTCATCATCATCGCTTCTGGTGGGATCTCGCCTTCATCGCCACCTGCCCCCGGCATCTGCGACGGCTAGCCTCGCATTGCAGCTGCGGACGACCTCTCAGCTGGAAGGACGGTCTGCTCGCGCGATGCTTCGCATGCGACCACGGTGACGTCGCTGCGGTAGCGGTTGAAGAAGCCGACAGCGATGTTGTCGAACTCGACCGCTGGTTTCTTGCGCAGCTCGGCGTTGGCGATCTTTCCGCGAGTCCGCCAGCGCTCCACGGCTTGCAGCTTCGGCAGGCAATTCAGGTCATCGAGCGGACCGCCGTGCTCGACCTCTTGGGCTATGATGACCCGAATGCGTGGCTCTACGATCTTCATATGGATGCCGCCAAGGCACGAGCTCACGGCTTTCGCCTGATATGCGAGGGGCGCCTCGAGGCGCTTCTCGACCGTGTTCATGCCGGCAATGTAGGCGACTGGATCAAGCGTATTCGGGATAGCATGGTCCGCTAGACGCGCCCGCTGGCCTAAAGGTCATGCGCGACAGACACTATGATAGTCTCTGGACGTGCGTCGGATGACGAGCCGAGCGATGGCCTGGATCTACTTGGCTGAAGGCGCGCTGAGGATCCAATCCGGGAACAGCACCTCGCGCAATCGGCCGATTGCGCTACGACGTCCCCATTCCTTGGCACCTTCTGCCCTCATCTTCTCTTGGGCTCTTTGAAGGGCGTTCTGCATCGAATTGCGCTCAAGAAGGTGCGGCTGCCAATGCTCGATTGCCTTGCGCACGAGTGTCAGCGCTCGATGGCCGCCGTTGGAATCGAAGTCGTTCGCGATGGAAATCAGCTTGGGGTGACCAGAACCTGTGACCACTCCGGCTTCCAACGAAATCAGGAGCCTCACCAGTGAAAGGATGCAGGCCGAGCCGCTGTTCGGCCCAAACGGTGGCAGAGCCGCCTGTTCGGCGGCCTCGTTGAGCATGTCGTATGGGTCCGGCAGGCCCGGCATATGGTAATATCCACCTTGATAGGTCTTTACCCATCGCTCCTTGAAATCATCGGCCCATCGCCTCGGCCGCGCACGAGCCGCCGCCTCTGCAATCGTGACGATGCTTGAATCCCAAGGCTCCTCTCGCTCAGCGTTGTATGTCCACGCTCGCAGCCGAAAACCTCCGTCAGCTTCGCATTCCGCTATCACCTCGCTATCGACCGAGAACAACAAGCCGCCCTGGTCTGCGATGATATCTCGAACGGAGGCTCGCATCGGTCCGGTCGGGTCGAAGTTCTGCATCACCCAGAGGAGAGCCGTTCCCATCCGATCGTAGAAGGCCCGCCGGCCATTGATCCCATGCAGCGTGATGGTGGCGAGTTGGGCCTCGAGGATGACCTTCTTGCCTTCACATTCAAACTGAATGTCGGGAAAGCGGCCGAAAGGGAACTCGGAGCGCATTTCGTCAGTCGGGCGTTCGTAAGCTCCGAGGGTAACCGAACCGACGTTTGGATCGGCCTCCGCAAGCCGCGCAAGCAAAGCAACCAGGTTCTTATGTGTCTCGCCTTCCTGCCGGCCATGGAAAATTCGCGCGTTGATCTGGTCGGGGGTCAGCTTCCGTTTGACTTCCAGCGGGCATTCATACGCCCCGCGTGGCAAGTGCGACCAAAAGTACCGCGTCCCATTGAAAACGGGAGCATGCGGATAAAGCTGCTGTCCACACGCCGGGCAGGTGAACTTTAGCGGGCGACGTGTTCTCGTGCTGAGGTGGGCAGTCGCCTGGAGACGAACTGTCGAGCTTGGATCCTCCATCATCTCGGCGATGTCGGAGGCCGAGATCTTCACGTGGCGCTCGACGTCGATCGCGTAGGGAATGAGAAGCGGGCGCATCGCTGGATCCTGCCCTGATCGTGTTCTCTCGAATCAATAACCACACAATTTGTGACGGCCATTTCACCTGCTGTGTCAGTGGCCGTCCACCAGCCTAGACCGCTCGGCGTTATCTATTTCTATGATTCTAGAAATACGAATTGACTCGATGCGACGCCCGCGCCAAACTCCCTTCATGATCACGACACAGAACGCTGCTGCTCAACTCGAAGCCCTCGGCAATCCGACGCGGCTTTCGCTCTACCGTCTTCTTGTTAGGGCCGGACATGAGGGGTTGTCGGTCGGCCAGTGCCAGCAGCGGCTGGAGGTTGCGGCTTCGACGCTCTCCCATCACGTGAAAGCGCTCGTCATCGTCGGTCTGATAAGTCAGGAACGCGACGGCACGAGCCTCATCTGCCGCGCCAACTATGACCGGATGAATGCCCTCGTCGAGTTTCTCGTCGCCGAGTGCTGCGTCGACAGCCAGTGTGTCTCCAAACAAAGCGCAGCGTGAGTTGCCATGCCTACTATTTCGATATTTCTAGAATGACAGCGGGAGATGAAGATGGCAGTGAAGAGCGTCGCTATCATCGGAGCAGGGCCAGTTGGACTTGCTGCAGCTGCTCATGCGCTGGAACGTGACCTATCTCCCGTAATCCTGGAGCGCGGTCCGGCGGTCGGGCATGCCATCCGGCAATGGGCTCACGTCCCGATGTTCTCGCCCTGGGCGTTCAACATCGACAAGGCGGCGGAGCGCCTCCTCAAGGTGTCGGGCTGGACGCAGCCCGATCCCGATCGTTATCCGACGGGCGGTGACCTGATTTCCCATTACGTCGCCCCTCTTGCTGAACGGCTGCGGGATCGGATCAAGCTCAATGCCGAGGTGATCTCTGTCTCCCGGGCGGGCTTCGACAAGGCCAAGACGGATGGACGCGAGGATGCGCCATTGCTGGTGCGCTATCGCGACGGCGGTGCGCCCGCGGGCTTGGCCGTCGATGCCGTCATCGATGCGTCCGGCACCTGGTTCTCGCCGAACCCGGCTGGGGTTGGCGGCTTGCCGGCAATCGGCGAGATCGAAGCGAGCGAGCAGATTGCCTACGGGATGCCGAACATCTCCGGAGCGGCTCGATCGCGTTATGCAGGGAAACAGGTCGCGGTGCTCGGCGGAGGCCATTCGGCCATCGGCACCCTCATCGCGCTATCCGAGCTTCAGGCCGAGAATCCCGCGACCAAGATCACCTGGCTCTATCGGGGGCCGATCCTGGCGAAGGCATTCGGTGGCGGCGCCGCCGACCAGCTCTCCGCCCGCGGCGAACTCGGTCTCCAGATCGCGGATCTCGTCAAGCAGGGCCGCATCAGGACCCATACCGGCTTTCGGCTGGAACAGATCGAGCGAGATGCCGCCGGTCTGCGCCTAATCTCAAGCGACGAAAGCAATCAGGCCGTCACCGTCGACGAACTCATCGTCGCGACCGGTTTCCGCCCAGAACTGGCTCTGCTGCGCGAGCTGCGCGTCGAGCTCGATCCCGCGCTCGAATGTCCGCCAAGCCTGGCGCCGCTGATCGATCCCAACGTCCACTCCTGCGGAACGGTGCGTCCGCACGGTGCCGCCGAGCTCGCCCATCCGGAGGCGGGCTTCTACATCGCCGGCATGAAGTCCTATGGCCGAGCGCCAACCTTCCTGCTCGCGACGGGGCATGAACAAGTCCGCTCGATCGTGGCAGAACTCGCCGGCGATCACGCCGCGGCCCGGCGCGTTGAGCTCGTCTTGCCCGAGACCGGAGTTTGCAGCGCGACGCCCGGCGGGCCGGCGGCTTCGACATCGAGCTGCTGTGGAGGCCCCGCGCCTGCGGCCGTCGATGCCTGCTGCGCCGATGACGCGGTCGCCAAGCAATCCGGGAAGGCAGGATGCGGATGCTCGTCCAGCTCCCACGAAACCACCCGTGAGGCGGCCGAAGCCTGATGTCCAGTCTGTCGCTGCCTATACCCGCTCCCACCGGCGGGCGCGGTCTCGCGTTGATCACGGCGCTCGGCGTCACACAGGTCGCTGGTTATGGCGGCCTGTACTACGCCTTCGCCGTACTGGCTCCGAAGATGACCGAAAGCTTCGGCTGGTCCCCGGAGTGGACATATGGCGGGTTCGCTGCGGGGCTGCTGATCGGCGGACTTGTCGCGCCCGTTGCTGGGCGATTGATTGATCATTACGGCACCCGGCTGATGATGACCCTCGGGTCGGTGCTTGCCGGCCTCTCGCTTCTCGGCTTGGCGGAGGCGCGCGGTCCGGTTGGCTATTTCGCGGCCATGATCGCCCTGGAGATCGTTTCGACCCTCGTCCTCTATGATGCAGCTTTCACGGCGCTGACGCAGGCGCGCGGTCCAGGCGCAAGGCGCGCGATTAGCCAGCTGACCTTGATCGGGGGCTTTGCGTCGACACTGTTCTGGCCCTTGACCACCGCTCTGCTGCATTCCTTCGACTGGCGCGATATCTATCGGATTTATGCAGTGCTTCAGATCGCCCTATGCGCGCCGCTGCACTGCCTGCTGTTGCCGGACCCGGCTCACCGTGCAGCGAACCCTGTCTCATCCGCCAGCAACGCCGATGCCGCATTCGCGGGCTACCTTGAGGGAAATGCCCGACGCAACGCCTTCGCACTTCTGGCGCTATCCTTCTCGCTTCAGGGCTTCGTCGTCTCGGCCATGTCGGTCCATATGCTGACAATGCTGCAAGGGCTGGGGCTGAGCGCGGCTGTCGCTGTCAGCATCGGTGCGATGGTCGGTCCCTCCCAGGTTGCCGGGCGCCTGATCGAAATGTTGTTCGGAACCTCGATCGATCCGGTCACGACCGCCTGGACCTCGGCAGCATTGATGCCAATTGGATTTGTCCTGTTGACGATCGGCGGCACAACCGCCGCACTCGCAGGTCTTTTCGCCATCGCATACGGCATCAGCATGGGCTTGAGCTCGATCGTGCGCGGGACCGTTCCGCTGAAGCTCTTCGGTCCCGCCGGCTATGGGGCGATGCTGGGTAAACTCTCCGCACCTGGGCTTGTCGTAAAAGCTGCCGCGCCTCTCCTCTTCGCCATGCTGCTCAAACGGGCCGGATTGATGCCGAGCACGTTGCTTCTGGTTGCCCTCTCCGGCCTGGCGGCGGCTGCGATGTACGTCCTGGCGCGCAAGCTGCGCTGAACTCCGCTCCGAATATCAAGGAGAACCTCATGCCATTGCGTGAGCTGACCGATCTTTCCTCGCTTCCAGCCCTCAAGCCCGAGTTCGTGATGAGGCGGCCGGCTGAAGGGCTGCCCGACCCGTTCGGTCACCCGCCGCGCATCCTATTGCTCTACGGCTCCCTCCGCGAACGCTCGTTCTCTCGGCTTGCCGTGGAGGAGGCCGCGCGCCTTCTGACGCTGTTCGGAGCCGAGACGCGCATCTTTGACCCATCCGACCTCCCGCTGCCAGACCAGGTCAAAGGCGACGACCACGCTGCGGTCCGGGAATTGCGCGAGCACGCGCTCTGGTCGGAAGGTCAGGTTTGGTGCAGCCCCGAACGCCACGGGCAGATCACCGGCGTGATGAAAGCGCAGATCGATCATCTGCCGCTGGAGATGGGCGGCATGCGCCCAACCCAGGGGCGCACGCTCGCGGTGATGCAGGTTTCGGGCGGCTCCCAGTCCTTCAATGCGGTCAACACGCTTCGCCTGCTCGGGCGCTGGATGCGGATGGTCACGATCCCCAATCAGTCGAGCGTCGCGATGGCCTACAAGGAATTCGATGAGGCGGGGCGGATGAAGCCGTCGTCCTACTACGACCGCATCGTCGACGTGATGGAGGAACTGGTCCGCTTCACCGTCCTTCTGCGGCCGCATGCAGAGATGCTGGTCGACCGCTACTCCGAACGGAAGCAGAAGCAGATCGTCATTGATCCGACGACGGATATGTCGGCTATCGCCATCGCTCACCAGCGTCGGCGGTCAGCCTGACAGCCGCGGGTCGTTCAGCTTGTGATTCATCCATATATCCACTAATTTGGATATATGGATTCAGAGCAAACCATTCTGACGCTCGCAGCTCTTGCGCAGCAGACCCGCCTCGACGTGTTTCGCCTGTTGGTGAAGCATGAACCGGCGGGTCTGCCCGCGGGAGAAATAGCTCGCCTCCTTGCGGTGCCACAGAACACTATGTCGTCGCACCTGGGCGTTCTGGCGCGGGCCAAGCTGGTCCGAACCGAACGCCGGAGCCGCTCCATCATCTATCGGGCGAACCTGGAGGCGGTGCAGCACCTCGTCACCTTTCTGCTGAACGATTGCTGCGGCGGACGGACGGAGATCTGCGCTCCGGTGGTCGCGGCGCTCTCGGCTTGCTGCGCCTCATCATCGGTCGCGACCGAGATTGAGGAAAGCGCCTAGCCCCTCCCCCACCGGCCCCACGCCTCCCGATAGGCGGTTCCCGACTTGCCGCCGAAGCACGAAACCTCTGCGCCGGAGAGACTTCAGATGGACGTCGTCATCTACCACAATCCCAATTGCGGGACCTCGCGGAACACGCTTGCAATGATCCGGAACGCAGGGGTCGAACCGCACGTCATCGAATATCTAGAAACGCCGCCCTCACGCAGAATGGTGCGGGAACTCGTCGATCGCGCAGGTCTTTCGCTGCGCGAGGCGCTACGCGAAAAGGGAACGTCTTACGCCGAGCTTGGCCTGGACGATCTCTCGCTCAGCGATGAAGACCTGCTCGATGCAATCGAAGCCCATCCCATTCTCCTGAATCGCCCCTTCGTCGTGACGCCGAAGGGCGTCCGGCTATGTCGCCCGTCCGAGCGGGTGCTCGACCTATTGCCGCCGCAGCACGGCGAGTTCCGCAAGGAAGACGGCGAGCTTGTCATTGATTCATCCGGCCGTGTCCTCGCGGGAGCCTGAAAGCCATGTCCACCTTCGAACGCTACCTGACCCTTTGGGTCGCCCTGTGCATCGTCGCGGGTATCGCGCTCGGTCACATTGCGCCCGGTGTCTTCCAGGCGATAGGCGCGGCTGAGATCGCCAAGGTCAACCTGCCGGTGGCGGTGCTGATCTGGCTGATGATCGTGCCGATGCTCTTGAAGATCGATTTCGCAGCGCTCGGCGAGGTCGGGCGCCATTGGCGCGGCATCGGCGTCACCCTCTTCGTCAACTGGGCGGTGAAGCCTTTCTCGATGGCCGCACTCGGCTGGTTCTTCATCTCCTATCTCTTCCGGCCTTACCTGCCGGCGGATCAGATCAACAGCTACATCGCCGGCCTGATCATCCTCGCGGCGGCGCCCTGCACGGCGATGGTCTTCGTCTGGTCGAACCTGACGAAGGGCGAGCCTCTGTTCACGCTCAGCCAGGTCGCCCTGAACGATGCGATCATGGTGGTCGCCTTCGCGCCGATCGTGGCCCTGCTGCTGGGCCTCTCGGCCATCACCGTGCCTTGGGACACGCTACTGCTGTCGGTCGCTCTCTATATCGTCATCCCGGTGATCGTGGCCCAGCTCCTGAGGCGTCAACTACTGGCGAGTGGCGGCCCGGCCGCGCTTGACCGCGTGCTCGGCGTTCTCTCTCCAATCTCGCTGGTGGCATTGCTGGCAACGCTGGTGCTGCTCTTCGGCTTCCAGGGCGAGCAAATCCTGGCGCAGCCGCTTATCATCGCGATGCTCGCGGTCCCGATCCTGATCCAAGTGTACTTCAACTCGGGCCTGGCCTACCTGCTCAACCGCATGACCGGCGAAGCACATTGCGTCGCCGGTCCTTCGGCCCTGATCGGCGCAAGCAACTTCTTCGAACTCGCCGTCGCCGCGGCGATCAGCCTGTTCGGCTTCAACTCCGGAGCCGCGCTCGCGACCGTCGTCGGGGTTCTCATCGAGGTCCCGGTGATGCTTTCCGTGGTCGCGATCGTGAACCGGAGCAAAGGCTGGTACGAGCGCCACCCGGCGGTCGCCCGCGGCGCAACCAAGCGCGACGCGTCGGCATCGGCCTGAACGGCTAGGCGGCCTCCAGGGACCTGGGGGTCGCCCCATCCATCCGGCCAATGGCTTCAAGCGCCGGCGCCAGTTCGGGCAGGGTCATGCTCTCGAACGGCAGATTGACGAGAGCCGTGACCCGAGCGGTCAGGTCTCGATAGCTTTGACGGAAAGCGGCACGGCGCGCCTCGATTGGGCCGCCGACCTCTGCGGGATCGTCCAATCCCCAATGCACTCGCATCGGCGCGCCCGGGAAGGCTGGACAGGCTTCGTCGCCCGCTGAGTCGCAGACAGTGATGACGAGGTCGATTTCACGTGCGTCCGCCGCCAGGAATTCGTCCCAGGATTTTGAGCGGAAGTCGGCCGTCTCGTAACCGAGTTCTCTAAGAAGCTGGAGAGCGAGCGGGTGCGGCGCCTCATGCGGGCGGCTGCCTGCCGAGTAGGCTTGGATGCGGCCAAGCCCTTCCCGGTTCATGACCGCCTCTGCCATAATCGACCTGGCGGAGTTCCCGGTGCAGACGATGAGCACCCGCAATGGGGTGTCGGTTGCCTGCGCTTCCCTACGCGAAAGGTAGGGAGTTGCGGGCACCTCGCAGGCCGACGGGCTCTGCGAGCAGCAGGCCTCGGACAAGAAACCGAGCAAGGCGTCCGCGCGATCCGGAACCGCGGCGAAGATGATATGTCGGCCTTCTCGGCGCGAGGCCAGCAGCCCAACCTGCTCCAACGCCCCGAGATGGGTCGAAAGGGTATTGTGCGGGACAGCCAGCAGCCGACCGATGTCGCCCGCCGCCAGGCCATGCGGCCGGTAGCGCATCAACAGGCGGAAGATTTCCAGCCGGGTCGACTGGGCAAGCGCTCCCAACAAGTCGACCGCGCTGGCGGCTTCGAGGCGGATGGTCAAGCTGCGTCGTCCTTCCTTCCCAGATCGGTGCCGATCGCATTCAGCCGATGCTGTAGAGCGACACCCTCCAGTGAGGCTAGCGGCAAATTGGTGAAGATCGATATCCGATTGTTCAACATGCGATAGGCGTCGGCGAAGGCAAGCGCCTTCTGGACATCCTCGCCCACGAAGGCCGCCGGGTCAGGCAGGCCCCAATGTGCGCTCATCGGCTGCCCCGGCCAGTGGGGGCAAGGCTCGTTCGCGGCGTCATCGCAGAGCGTGAAAACGAAATCGAGCGGCGGCGCATCCGGCTTCGCGAACTCCTCCCAGTTTTTCGGACGAAACTGAGTGATGTCGTAGTTCAACGACTTCAGCAGGCGCGACGCGAACGGGTTGATCTCCTCCCGGGGATCACTTCCGGCGCTGAATCCTTTGAACTTGCCCGGCGCGACGCGACTGATGATCGCCTCCGCCATGATCGAGCGGGCGGAATTGCCGGTGCAGACAAAGAGCACGTTGAACGGAGCGCGAGCCATGGTCATCATCTCATTATGTCGATAGGTGTCGACATGATTGACTCCGTCGTCATTTCGATGTCAAGCGACATGTCGAATAATATGTATCAGATCGGATTTGAGAGGCGATGGGATGAAGGTCGGGATCAACGGCATGGGGCGGATAGGACGCTTAGCTCTGCGAGCGGCGCTGGGTGCAGCGGAGCGACCGAGTGATGATCCCCGGCGTGAAAACCGCCTCGAGGTCGTTCATCTGAACGAGATCAAGGGAGGTGCCGCGGCCACAGCTCACCTGCTGGAGTTCGACAGCATGCAGGGCCGCTGGCGAACCGAGATCGGCCATGATGCTGACGGGGCGATCTATATCGGCGAGCACAAGCTCAGCTTTTCATCCGAGGGATCCCCTGCCGAGCTGCCCTGGGGCGATATTGGTGTCGATGTTGTTCTCGAATGCACCGGCAAGTTCCTGACCCCGGCGGTGTTGGAAGGACATCTGAAGCGCGGTGCCAAGCGAGTGATCGTCGCCGCACCAGTCAAGGATCCATCCGTTCTCAACGTTGTCGTCGGCATCAACGAGCATCTCTACGACCCCGCCCTGCATTCGATCGTGACGGCCGCCTCCTGCACCACGAACTGCCTGGCGCCTGTAGTGAAGGTCGTTCACGAGAACCTCGGTATCCGGCACGGCCAGATAACGACGATCCACGATCCCACGAACACCAACGTCGTGGTCGACACCCCGCATAAGGACCTGCGCCGGGCTCGTTCGGCGATGCTCTCGCTCCAGCCGACGACGACGGGCAGTGCAACAGCGATCGCGCTGATCTATCCGGAGCTCAAGGGGAAGCTCGATGGCCACGCAGTCCGCGCCCCCGTGCTCAACGCCTCTCTAACGGACTGTGTCTTCGAACTCGAACGATCGACGACCGCCGCGGAGGTTAATGATCTTTTCAAAAGCGCGGCAGCAGGGCCGCTCGCTGGAATCCTCGGTTTTGAAGGGCGCCCCCTCGTCTCGATCGATTATCAACGTGATACGCGCTCCAGCATCGTCGACGGCCTATCGACGCTCGTCACGAACGGCACGATGCTTAAGGTCTATGCCTGGTACGACAACGAGATGGGCTATGCCTGTCGCATGGTCGATCTCGCCTGCCACCTCGAAGCGGCCGGGATCTGACGCGATGAATGAGGGCACGCGCAACTACGCCATCGTGACGGCCGCATACTGGGGCTTCACGCTCACGGACGGCGCTCTGCGCATGCTCGTGCTGCTGCACTTCTTCCGGCTCGGATACTCGCCGTTCACGCTCGCCTTCCTCTTCCTCCTCTATGAGGCCGCCGGCATCCTGGCGAACTTCATCGGCGGCTGGCTCGCAGCACGCTACGGCATCACCAGGATGCTCACGGTCGGTCTGGCGACGCAGATCACCGGCTTTCTGGTCCTCTCGGCCCTTTCGCCCGATTGGTCCGCCATTGCCTCCGTGATCTGGGTGGTCCTCGCCCAGGGCATCTGCGGCGTCGCCAAGGATTTGACGAAGACGGCCTCGAAATCGGCCATCAAGATCGCCGAAACCGCGGCCAAGGCGGAGGACTCGGACGGCCGTCTCTTCCGCTGGGTCGCCTGGTTTACCGGCTCGAAGAACGCGATGAAGGGCTTCGGCTTCTTCCTCGGCGGCCTGCTGCTGGAATTCCTCGGCTTCCGAGGCGCACTGTGGGCGATGGCAGCGGCGCTCAGCCTGGTGCTGTCTGGGGTTGTGGCATCGCTTCCGCCCATGCTCGGGAAGGCCAAGGCGAGCAAGAGCGCACGAGAGCTCTTCGGCAAGAACCGCGGCGTCAACCTGCTCGCGATCGCGCGCGTCGCCTTGTTCGGAGCCCGGGACGTCTGGTTCGTCGTCGGCGTGCCCGTCTTCCTCTATGCCGCAGGCTGGACCTTCACGATGGTCGGGAGCTTCGTCGCGCTCTGGACGATTGGCTACGGACTCGTACAGGCGGCGGCACCCGCCGTAGTCAGGCGCAGCCCCGACGGGCTGACGCAGGAGGTGAGAGCGGCGAGGCTCTGGTCGCTGATCCTCGTCATCATTCCCGCGGCCATCGCCGCCGTTCTGGCGAGCAACTCGGGATTGAGGCCGGATATCATCTTGGTCGTGGGGCTGGGCCTGTTCGGCTTCGCCTTCGCCGTCAATTCCTCGGTCCACTCCTATCTGATCCTGGCCTATGCCGGCTCCGAGAAGGCCGCTGAGGATGTCGGCTTCTACTATGCCGCAAATGCGCTGGGACGCTTTACCGGCACCCTGCTGTCAGGCCTGCTCTATCAATGGGGCGGCATCTACGCCTGCCTGATCGGCTCCTGCCTGATGCTGGCTGCGTGCTTCCTGGCCACGCTCGCCTTACCGGGGCGGGCCGCACTGGTCCCAGCGCGAAGCTAATGCTTCGCCACGATTGTCGTTGGGGCTTGAGCTTATTGCTCACTCCGGCGTGTCGAGGGGCGCGACTAAGCCTTTGGAAGCCGCCTCGCGGAGGGCGATGTCGGCAGTGAAGTCGTAATGCCCAGCTTTGATCTTTTTCTGCGCGGCTTCGAAATAGCGCTCTGGCGGCGTCATCGAGGCCTCTCTCACGGCATCTAGCCGATCCATGAGCTCGCCCAATCTCGCTTGGGCATCATCGACATCTCCCAGTGCGCCGATACGCGCAAGCTGGCGGAAACGATCTTGGAGCGATTTGTAGCTGGCGGCGGTCGACTTCAGGTCGTTGACATGCGTCTGGATGTCGAGCGCTTCAGCGATCGACGGGATCAGGGTCGCCAAGAACGCAATGACGGCGACCGCTTCGGCGCCAATCCTATCTGCCAGAAAGCTGAAGCCAGCCATAGCGGTCAGCACGATAGGCGCGATCGTCACGATCTTGTGCTGCCATCTCACGCGGCGCAGCCACATGTAGATCATGGTCGATGTATAGAGACAGGATTCCATCTGGCGCAGAGCCTCGATCGAAATCTCAGCCCGCCGACGATCGTCGTTGCTCATGCCAATGGTATCCTGTCCCCGAAGATCTTCCGCCATTCGATCCCGGCGCTGACGATCATGTCGTCCCTTTCATGGTCACATGCAGTCAAAGCGGCAGCCAAGGCCGTCTGCGCTCGACTAACCCATGCGTCACCGAGTGGGATGTACTCGCCCGTTCCAGGTAGGATTACGTAACCGTTCCTGAGCGTGAGCAAAAACTGGAGGAAGTCTCGGACAAACCAATCATACCAGTAGAGAGTCTTGTCTTTGTAGACATAGGTTCGCATGAATTCAGCAACGATTAATTCGAGCAGGAACGACTTGATCGGTACGTTCCGCTCCCGCATCCAAAGCTTCATCATCCTCGTGAGTGGTCGCGAATTGCGACTGGCAAGGGCGTCGATCGTCTCCACTCGTGTGATCTGAGCGAGCGGATCGACAACCTTCCAGGAACCGCCGCTCCTGGTGTCAGGCATCAAGAACGTATCATCCGTTCGCTTGAACACCGGCACGACCTCGACGGTGATCGAGTTGAAGTCGATGACGACGACCTGGCCATCACCTCTCATGTCGGTCTGCGGATAGCTCTCCGCCAGCACGTTTTTCACGTCTTGTAGCAGGGCGGACTGCTTGCCGGTGCTATAGGCGTCGAAGCGATGAAACTCCTCGGCCGGGAGTATCGCCATGATGTCGATGTCGTGGGATGGGCGGACCTGGGTATTCTTGCCCCACGACCCGACGATGAGCAGCTTTTGCTCGCCCTCGTCCGTTCCCCAGTACGCTTTCTGAAGTTTGCGGCCGATCCGCTCTGCCTTGCCCAACGCATCGTCGATCTCGGCCTGATCAACCAAGAGATCGCCAGTGAATGTCCTGAAACGTGCGGTGACCCCAGTCCACATGCTTGATGTGAAACATAGAATCGGCGTGGCTAAAATGGGGACCGCTTGCGCGTCCCCAACTTCCGGTTGTTGATCTAGCTCCTGAAGGTTTTTCTCAGCTGTTTTAGCGACCGGTCGACCGGCATCATCGCCTCAACCAGGAGGTAATACCGATGTCTTTAAAAGCAGTCCTCGGCCGGGCCGCGCAGCTTGAACACGTTGAGCATGACGAAGTGCGTAGGCCGCCCCTCGACGTGATCGCCTTCTCCGTCGCCGTTACGCGCAAACTCCGCAACTGGAAGAAGTTGACGTTGGCGGATTTCGCCCGCGTATCCCTTTCCACGGTAGAGCGCGTCGAGCGCGGCGAGCCCGTCACAGACGAAGCCCTCAACCGCATAGCTGGGGCGTTTGGCTATGCCGCCGGGCACTACACTACCCCGCGCACAACCATTCCGCGGGAAGAGGTCGAAGCGGAGATCAAGGAGACCTACGGTAATCTTGTACCCGTCGAGGTCGCGCGCTTCACTGGGCAGGTGCAGGTTCGCGAGGCTTCTCGCTGCTGCGCCTATCTGATGCATGCACCCAATTTGCCGGATGCATATAGCGCCGACATCGAAAACCTGCGTGAATATCTCGACCTGGTGTCGTTCTGCTTGGCCGAACAGTCTGATGGAACGCCAATGTCGGATACTGCGCGCCGTCCGCTCTACGAGCATACCTTGGGAGCAGTGCGGGAATTGGAACGCCGCGGCGTGACCGTCCTGATCGGGTATTTAGACGCCCCCCAACCCAATATCCCCGACTGGCGGGTCTGTATCGTCTCCCTCACGTCGCGGCTGATCGATCCCGGCGCGCCGAAGCGCAAGATGATGTTCATCGACAAGCGCATCGTTGCGATCGGGAATACGAACTTGGGGTCGATCGATTGATGTTTCGAATGTTGGCATCCACGACACCGGCTCTCACGGAGCCTTCTTTCCGTCCTTGCCGAATTGCTTGAGGAAGGCCGTCAGGTCCTTGATCTCCTGCTCATTCTTGATGCCGGCGAACACCATTTTGGTTCCCGGGATCCTGGCCTTCGGATCCTTGATGTAGATGGCGAATGTCGCCTCGTCCCAGGTGATGCCCGAGTTCTTGTTGGCGCTCGAATAGCTGTAGCCCTCGACTGATCCGGAATGCCGCCCGAATAGGCCATTGAGTTCCGGCCCGACGCCGTTCTTCGCGGTTTCACCTATCTGGTGGCAGGCGCGGCATTTGTTCCAGGAGCGCTCGCCCGCGGAGATGTCCTGGGCAACGACAACGGACGGCGAGACGGCGAGCAAGGCAAGCATAGACCACAGGCGATTCATGATCGATGGATCTCCAATGATGACAGGGTCAGATGGCGAAGCCGCCGCGAAGCGGATGAAACAGGACAAGATCACCAGGCCGAATGCCGTCGCTCTCAGCGGCGATCTCGGCCAGGCCATCGGCTTCGGCGAGTGGTTGCAGGCGGGCAGAGCCTCCGCGGCCAAGGATCTCGACACCGAGGCCATCGTGCCCCTCTTCGAGTTTGACCGGAACGAACTCGGTTCGGCCTGCGCGGCGAGCAAAGGCCGACTTGCTCGGGAGCGGAAAGCCGAGCCGCCGTGGAGGCTCCCGCCCCTCCAGGGAGCAGGCCATCGTGCGGCCCAGCAGCAGCCAGCACACCAAGCTCGAAACGGGGTTCCCTGGCAGGCCGAGATAAGCCGCCGAACCGACGCGGCCGACGACGGCGGGCTTGCCGGGCTTCAAGGCGATCTTGAGGGTCTCGCCGCTGCCACCTGCCCGCTCCAGCGCTTCAAGCGCATGATCCTCCTCGCCGAGGGAGGCGCCTCCGCTCGTGACAATGAGGTCGGCGCGCTCGGCCATGCATAGCAGACGATCTGCGATCATTTCGGGCTGGTCAGGAACCCAGCCGCCATCGATAGAAACCAAGCCAGATTGCTCGATCAAGGCGAGCAGCATTGGCCGGTTAGAATCATAGATCGCGCTGGATTCGAGCGCGTCACCAGCCTGTCGGAGTTCGCCTCCCGTCGAGATCACGGCCACACGCGGCCGTGTGCGTACCTTGAGGGTGCCGATGCCTTGCGCGGCGGCAAGGGCGAGATGGCGCGCATCGAGACGCTCGCCCGCCTGCAGAAGAATCTCAAGCGGTTGAACGTCTTCGCCCTTGATCCGGATATTGTCTCCTGTCCGGATCGGGCGACGCAAGACGATGATATCGCCATCGCGGTCGACATGCTCTTGCATGACGACGGCGTCGGCCCCCTCGGGAATCGGAGCTCCCGTGAATAGCCGGATCGCTTGGCCAGGAGCGATCTTGCCCCCGCGGCCGCCGGCGGGAATACGACCAACAACCTGAACGCGGTTTCCGACCGCGAGCCCGCCGCACGCAGCCACGGCATAGCCGTCCATGGCGGATTGGGTGAAGGGCGGCGTCGCCACCAGCGCGACAACGGGTTCGGCAAGCGTGCGACCGGTCCCCTGCGCCACTGTGACGATGTCGGTTCCGATAAGCGGCGGCGCATAGGCTGAAGCGCGAGCGCATGCTTCCGGAACCGAGAGAGTGACGGAAGCATGATCGGGGGCTGAAGCCGCGAGCAGTGCTTCGGCCGCAACGGGAGCGGTCATGGGCAACCTGCGAGCTGGAAGCGACGGGAAATGAACGGGTCGCGCATGCGCGCGGCCCGTTCATCGTGACGGCGTCAGACCGCGTATTCGCGGCTCTTGAAGGACAGGTGCCTGGTATTCTCCGGCGCGCTCGCGATCTTCCGGATGTTGCCCCAGGTCTGCTTGTAGTTCGGGATCACAAACTCATTGACGCCTGCCGAGACGACATTGCCTTGGACGCCGGTGGGAAAAGCGAACAGCATGAAGGCCTGCTTTCGCTTCGCCGAAGGCGTCGGATAGGCCATGGCCTGCGTCGAGCCATTGTCGTTGTAGACCTCGACGAGATCCCCGTCCTTGAGGCCGAGCTCTGCCATGTCGGCTGGGTTCAGCTCGATGAAGGGATACGGCTGGGCGTCCATGACGAAGTCGTTCTTCTGGTCGAGATAGGCGCTCTGCCAGACCAGGTTGGCCCGCCCGTTGTTGATCAGGAACGGGAACTTGTCCTTCTCGGCCTGCTTGCCGGCAGCCTGGAGGCCACGCCACTGCGTCTCCATGAAGGTGGCCTTGCCGTCCTTGCCACCGAACTTGCCGTCGGCGAACAGCCGCTTCGTGCCGATGATCTTGCCGTCCGCGAAGCCGGTCGCCGGCTCCTGGAAGCCATTCGTGCCCATCGCCTTCAGCCGAGCATAGGTGACGTGCTCCCCGCCCTTCTCATGAGCGTGGTAGCCATCCATGAAGGCGTCTTCCTCCGTCTTCCAATCAAAGCCTTTGAAGTTGTCGGCGACCTGAGCCATCCCGATCTCGCGGAAGACGCGCTCCATGTTGTTGGCGATGCGGGCCGCGATCAGGCAATCGGGCATCGCCTGTCCGGGCGGATCCATGTAGCGCTCGACGAGGCGCATCCGGCGCTCGCCGTTCATGGAGGTCAGGTTCATCTCGCCGGAGGTCGCGGCCGGGAGCCAGACATGCGACGCCTGCCCGATCTGGCTCGGTATGATGTCCACGTCGACCGAGAACAACCCGCCCTTCTTGATCGCCTCGACGATGGCGTTGACCAGAGCTGCGCGGTCGCCGAACGGGACCGAGTCCATGGCTTCCTTCACCAGGTCGGTTCGCTTCTTGTAGGTTCGCTTGAACTGGTAGGCATTGAGCGTCGTCTTGTAGTGGTCACACCCCCAGATGTGGTGGACGCCGCCCTTGCCGTCGATTAGGAGCTTGTCGACATATGCCGCCGGGCGGCCGACATGAGCATCGGACGGGCGCGAACAGCCTTCCTGGTGGCCGCCGAGGCGCACGCAGCCCCCTCCAGGGCGACCGATGTTACCGGTCGCGAGAGCGACATTCACGAGCGCTCCGTTGGTGCGGTAGTTGTCGTTGCCCCAGATCAGGCCCTTCTCGTAGGCGAACATGGTGCGGCGGCGGGCATTGCCTTCCTTGGGCGACGCGATCCATTCCGCCGACTGGCGTATCTGGTCCACGGTAAGGCCTGTCAGAGCGGCAGCTTGCTCCAGGGTCGTCTTGTTGGCCACGACCATCTTATCGAAGCCGTTGGTTGAGGCCGCGATCAGCGCCCTGTCGACCCAACCCTTCTCGGCGATGTACGTCATCCAGGCATTGAACAGCGCAAGATCGCTGCCCGAGTTGATGGCGAGGTGCATCACTCGGTCCTTGCCGGCCTCCACCTCGCAGGCGTTGACGGTCACGGTGCGGCGTGGATCGATGATGACAATACGTGCGGGTGGATGAGCCTCGTTCGGAAGCTCGGCGCGCTTTTTGTCCATCGACGTGCCACGCAGATTCGGCACCCAATGGTTCAGGAAATAGTTGGTCTGGGTCTCCAGCGGATTGGCACCGACCACGACGATCGTGTCGGCGAGCTCGGCATCCTCGTAGCAGTTGTTGAGCTCGCCGATGCCCATGTCGCGCGTGGCATGGACCTCGGAATTGTAGGCTGGCCGGTTGTGGATCCGGATGTTCTTCACCTTCATGGCGCCGAAATAAAGCTTCCCGGTGCCCCAGGTATTCTCGTAGCCGCCGCCGGCGCCACCATGGTCGAAGGCGGAGACGAAGAGTCCATCCTCGCCCTGATCCTTGACGATCTGGCAGGTGACCCGGGCCACGAGATCGAGCGCATCATCCCAGGACGTCGGCGACATCGCGCCATAGCGCCAAACCATCGGGTGCGTGAGACGCTGCTGCTGGGTCGAGCGTGCTTCCGAGAACGAAGTCTCCGCCATGCGGGCGCCGCGGACCGAGCCGAGACCCGAATTCACCACGCAGTTCTTGTCCGGCATGATGACCAGGTGGACGTCCTTACCGTCCTGCTTGACGATGTTGTACATCGACGGCGAGTACCAAGCGCTGCTGTCGGCCCCCTGCTGCTGGGCAAGATCGACCTTGAATTTGTTCTGGTTCGGATCCGTGCCGCCCTGCCGGTTGATGTCCCAAGTGTAGGCCTTGTAGCCGCACCCGACGATGCAAAAGTGGCAGGTGACATTGTGCTCCTTGGCATCCGCAGGGACGATGGGGAGGCGATCGATCTGACGCTTGTAGGTCATGGTCTTCTCCCTCACAGCACGTTGGACAAGCGGCCGTAGAGAAGCTCGTCGAGCCCCTCGGCAACGATGTCACCATTGGCTTCGACCCGCAGCGCGTATTGCGGCAGGTTCTGGGTCGACTGCCCCCACACCTGCTGGCCGCCGGCCTCGCAATCGAAGCGGGAGTAGTGCCCGGGGCAGTTAAGAGTCTTGTCGGCCGCGTTGAACGCGAGTGGGAAGCCCTTGTGCGGACAGACGGTTGAGAAGCCGACGATGTCTCCGTCGGGACCGACCCCTCCCGGAACGCGCTTGCCGAGCTTGATCAGCACGCCCGGCGCATCATCATCGGGATAGGCAACGTCCTTTGGCTCGTTGACCTTGAGCTCGGCGACGGTTCCGAGCTTGTTGGCGGGATACTCGACCAGCGCGGCAGCGGGCTTTGCCTGAGCCGGCGCGGAGACGATCGTCGTCGCAGCGGCGCCAGCCGCTGCAAACCCCGCTCCTGACAGGAACCGGCGCCGGCCAAGATCGACCATCAGATCGCACTTCTTCATTGGGTTTCCTCCAGCCGTCTTCTCGTAAGCGGTAGGAGGTGACTGCAGGCCCCGTGCCGAAAGGCGGAAAGCCGAAAAGCCCTATCAAAACAACGACTGGAGCGGAGTGATGAGATCTGAAGCGTTCAGATTTCCGAACGTGTTGCGACCGCGAAGGTTCGGGACGCTGAACGTCGCAATCAACGCGAGGAACCCGGCGGCTGCTCGCCATCGTCGCGCCCGAAAGAAAGCTCCACATCCCTCCATTTGAGCCGCCGCAGGCGCATCGCAAGGACGAGCCCCACGACCCCGATCAGGCTCAACACAGTGGGAGAGGCGACGATCGCTGCGAGGGAATCGAGGCTCGGCATCATGTCCCTCACTTGTCCGAGATAGAGGTTTCGACGATCAAGTGCGGTCGATCGAGTTTCGCGAGGATCGCCTCGGCCGCCTTCTTGCAGTCGAAAATGATGGCAACCGGACCGCCGGTCTGAAGCATCCCTCGCTCTCGTTCATAGTCATCGAGGCTGTCGGTCCGGCAAACCCCCGCGCTATCGACGATCACATAGCGCCCGATCCTGTGGCTGGGGTCGGTCGTCCTGATCGCATAGTTCGCGAAGCCGAGCATCGGCAACATGGCCATGCTCGCTGCCGTTTCAGCGTTGCGAAAGCCATCGCTTCCCAGCGGGGTGGTCGCGACCCGAAGTCCAATTCCCGCATCGGAAAAGGACTTGAGCGCGAGCATGCGGCTCAGATCCTCGAAGGTATATCGGCTGTGCTTCCCGTCCTCCCGCGAGGCCAGATATCCTCGCCGCTTCCAATCGCGCTGCAATTCCACGGAAACGCCGGTGGCGCGAGCCGCTTCGGCAGGTGTGAATTCGGTCGAGATGTAGCGGATGGTTTGACGTCGAGAGGTCATGCGCCCTGAACCGTGAGATGCGCCACGGATACATCGGGACACAAAACGTGTCAAGTCACACGGTTTGACGGGACTCAGCTCTTCTGAGGCTCGATTCCGTATCGCCTCATCTTTTCCCAGAGCGTAGTTCGCGAGACGCCAAGCGCCTTTGCGGTCGCGATCACTGCTCCGTCGTTTTCAGCGAGAACGCGTACGATATGACGTCTCTCAGCCTCGTCGCGCACTCCGTCGAGACCTTCTCGCTGCGCCGGTTTGGAAGCGGACCCAAACTCGGGAAACAAATCGCCGGGCATCAGCAGCGGGCCGTCGCCCAAGGCAATCCCACGTTCGACGCGATTGCGGAGTTCGCGCACATTGCCGGGCCAATCATGGGCGAGCGCCGCCTCCACGGCCAGGGCGCTCGCTCCCTGGATACGGTCGTCACCATCCCCGGCGAACTCCGCGACAAAGCGTTCCATCAACCACGCGATGTCCTCGCCGCGATCACGAAGCGGCGGAACCGGGACATGCACCACATTGATCCGATAGAGCAGATCCTCGCGGAATGAGCCTTCTTTCACCTTCTGCGGCAAGTCGGCATTGGTGGCGCAGATCACCCTGGCCCTGAACGGCACGACCTGCTCGCCGCCCACCCGGCCGAAATTGCGATCCTCCAGTAGCCGCAGGAGCTTTGCCTGAAGCTTAGGCGCGAGATCGCCGATCTCATCAAGAAACAGGGTTCCCGCGCCAGCACGCTCAGCGTAGCCAAGATGGCGGGCGTGAGCACCAGAAAAGGAGCCCTTCTCATGCCCAAAGAGCTCGCTCTCCATAAGGTCTGGCGGTATAGCGGCACAATTCACGGCCATGAAGGGCCCGGCTGTGCCGCGGGATGCATGCAGCAACCGGGCGCAAACTTCTTTGCCACACCCGGTCTCACCGGTGAGCAAGACCGGAGCGCTCACCCGGGCCAGTCGCATGAGAGTGTTTTCGAGCGCGCGCATTGAGGGCGATACACCAAGAAGCCCCTCGCCTTCCGGCTCGGACGGATCGACCAATGTCTCCAAGCGCTCAAGAAATGCTGACATCTCAAAGGGCTTTGTGACGTAATCCGCCGCGCCGCACCGCATCAACCGCACCGCCTGATCGATCTCTCCGAAGGCGGTCATAAACAGAAACGGGGGAGCTCGCTCGGACTTCACGGTCTCAAGGAAGATTTCCTCGCCATTGCCGTCTGGCAGCTTGAGATCGCAGATCACCGCCTGCGGCCGGCGCTTCGAGAGTCCCTGCACAGCCTCCGCTTTAGTCTTCCACCAGGTGACATCGGCGCCTTCAATGGCGAGCCTCTGGACAAGGGATTCCCCCATGATCGGATCGTCCTCGATCAAGCCGATCGCGCAACGTTCAAGCGACATCGCGAAGCTCCTCTTTTGCGCGCAGGGGGATTGTCATGCGGATCAAGGCGCCTCCAAGCGGTGACCTGGCGATCGCCACCTGACCTCCCAACTCCTCGAGGAGCCGACGCGTGACCCATAATCCAAGCCCTGCCCCTTCGCCGAACGGAACTGGGCTGCTGGTTTCACCCGCAAGAACGGCATGGGCATCGGGACTGAAGCCGGGCCCCTGATCGTGAACTTCCAGCAGCAGATGATCGCCTTCTATCGCGCAGATTAGCGAAAGCTGGCCTCCGGGCGGGCTTACACTGATCGCGTTGAGCAACAGATTCAACGCGATTTGTCGGAACGCGGTTGCCTCGATGGGCAATTCGCCCTGGATGGAGTTTTGCCAATCCAGAGTGAGTGTGCGCCTGGCGATCTCGGGCCGAACGAGCAATCGCAGATCATCGATGTCGTTTGCAGCAAGATGGCGTGGATCGCGATCGGCACGATATGCCGCAAGCGTCGAGCGGACGACGTCCCTGATCCCCTTGAGACCGCGTTCAATCAAATCGAGCGAGATCGAGCGAACCTTCGGCTTGTCGCCATGGCGCTTCAACGTGTCGATTGCGTTGAACAGGCCGCCGAGAGGGTTGTTGATCTCATGGGCCATGCCGGAGGCCAGGCGTCCGAGGCTGGCCAGCCGCTCCTCATTCGCCAGCTCTTTGGCAATCGCCTCGCGCTCGTTGACCGCACGCGCCATCACGTTGAAGCGGATGAACAGGCGTCTGAACTCGCGGGTGGACGCTACGATCTCATCTTTAGGAATAGGCTGCACCGGACCTGAGACGCTGAGATCGAGGTGCCTCGACAAGGTGCCAAGAGGCCCGAGCATGCGCCTGATGATCCAATAGCCGAAGGCGGCGAGCAGCAAGGCGATCGCAGCGTTTGTGGCGACCAGCGTTCGGAGGACCTCGTCGCGCTCGCGCAGGAGGTGCGAGATATCATAGTCAACATAGATCTCGCCGATGCGGCGATCCTGATAGATCAAGGGCCTTCGCGCGAAAGCGCGCGCTTTGCCCGTGTCGACCAAAAGCAGCGCGTCGCCCTCGAAGGCCCGGTCTCGTTCTGATTGCCGACTGAGCACGGGCGCTTGCCGAGGATCGCTTGCGGCAAGGGTTTCTCCTTTGCTGTCGACGACCACGATACTCGCGCGGCCAAAGCCACCTTCGAGCGTCGCCCCCCTCTCGATAATGTCGAAGATCTCCCAAATATCCTCCCGCAGGACATGTGGAATGACCGCCGAGGCCAGCCCGTTGAGGTAGATCGTCGACATTGCCGCGAGCTGCCGCTCCTGCGTCTCGCGCAGTCTCGTGAGCACGACGTTGGTGAGTACGACACTGACCACCAACATGAAAACTGCGACGAGCGCAGGCGCCTTGAACGCCAGCGGCCAGCGCCGCGGATCAAGCGAAGCTCGCCTCATCCCAGCGCCCTCACGAGGTCCACACGGCTAGCGATGCTATCGAAAAGCGCAGGGTCTCCAGGCGTGAAGCCGTCAAGCCTCAGAAGGCCCAGAACGTCCCGCCCGGTTTGATCAGCTGGCATGTCGATCAATGCCCGGCGTAGACGTACAATCCCGTCATTCCTGCCGTTCCCGACGGAGGTCGCGATCGGCGGGAAACCCATCCAGGGAGAGCGCCAGGCTGGTCTGGTTTGCAGCGTCAGCTCCGGCTCGGTCTCCGTCATAACCTCCCAGACGTATCCGTCAACGCTACCCGATTGGGCCAGGCCCGCGGCTACCGCGCGAACAACGTTGCGATGCCCGTACGTGAAGAAGGTTCGACGAAAGAAATCCTGGGGCTTGGCTCGCCGCTCCGCCAATAATGCCCGCGTTACAAGATATCCCGAGTTGGAGTCGGGGTCAGAGAACGCATGGACATCTCCGCGCAGATCGGCGATCGAACTCGCATCGCGATTAGAACTGACAAGGAGATAGGACTGATAGTTCGGTTTGCCGCGCCAGACGGGGATAGCGACCAGTTCGAGCTCACGGCGATAGGCCACGAAGGGAAATCCGCAGATCCAGGCGGCATCGAGCAATCCTGAGATCAGCTGCGACGTAATCTCCTGATAGGTCCGCTTCAGAACGAGCTGGACCTGGATGTTCATGGCGGCGGAGAGATAGTGCTGCAGCGCTTCGAGCAGTTCGAGATCAGAGGTCAGAAACACCGGTGTTAGGCCGAAGCGGAACGGCTGTTCAGCCCGGATTGTGGAAGGCGCAGCGAGGGTTGAGCTCGCGCCAATCAAGATGGCGCGACGCGTAAGAGCGCGCCGTTGGACGACTGAACCTGAGAGCCGGCCGACCCTCGATGCCACCGAAACCTCCCAGCTTGTTGTTGTTTTTATTTCAATCTGGCCGCTTGCCTGACCCCAGTCAAATAGCGTCGACATCTCGATGATCGTCGAATTGTTGCCGTCGAGGCCTGCGGCCGGAAGCAGTGCAAATGTTCCGGCTGCCCAAGGGTTGTGCTGAGGCCATCGACCGTCTGTACGCGGGATCAATCGCCGTAAGCGGCCAATCTTTCGCGAATTTTAGGTTCGCACGATGGAAGGCTCGCCGGGAGCGAAGCCCGCTCGAACTGTCTCCCGATCAATGATCAATTGCCCAATCAGCCTCATATGGGGGGCTCGGTGTTCCCGTCCCGGAAAAGACTTGGAATCCGGAGCCCGCGAGCATCGTTGGCCAGCAGCGGCAGACGTTCACTCGAACCGGAATCCGAACAAGCCGCCGCTCTCATCAGCATCTGAAAGCTTCGTATCCAGGACCGCGCCAGCCGGGTCGAAGTCCTCTGCCCAGGACAGACTGTCAAAAATATCCGAGTTCAACGCGACAATATACTGCGCGTTTCCGTCAGCCACTGATTTAGCGGCCATTTGGATCGCCTGGGCCACCTGCCTCGCGTCGACACCATCGAAAAGGTGGCTGTCATGGATCAGAAATCCGGGCCCCTTTGCCTTGGCTTTCCAGATCGAGAACAGCGCCAGGTCGAGGCAGAAGACCTCCATGTTGGAAATCCCGCCGCCGCGATCGCCCTCAATCGAAATTCGAAACTCCGGGCCGTTTTCGGTAGCCTCGACCTCAAAATTTCCCTTCCGGTCGGTATAGAGACCGCCGATGGCAGCACCGATCAGGCGGATCGCCAGATCCAGTCGCTCACGCCGCGCGTGGTGGTCTTCCTGCAGTCGTCGCTTGATGCTGGCTCGATCGATCTTAAGTTGGGTGCTCTCCCCTTCCAGCACCTCCGCCGCCTTGAATCTCTCGGCAAGACTCGCTGCTGTCGCGTCAGCATCGGCAAGGTGCTTCTGCAAAGCAGTAAAATCCTCAAGGGCGCCATGTCCCTCTAGCGTCCGCAGAATGGCGCCGCGCGCGTCATCAAGCGCGGCCACGCGCTGTTGCCCCATTTCGATCGCACGGATGATCCGATCGACCTCTTCCTGCAACCGAAGTCGCCGATTTTCGATTACAGACTGGTGGAATCGTTCGACGTCTTCGAACCGCCGGCGGGCTGCATCCGGCAATTCAATCCCGACCGCTTCGTAGAGCCGGACAACGTCGCCGCGATCCGGTATGCGCTCACGGTTTAAAGCATCTTGCAAATGATCGAGCGTCTCCCGCAGCGGGACGGCCTGCCGGAGGATGGCTTGGATCTCAGCCTTGGCCTCAGTCGCCTCCGTCATCATGCTCTCAAAGGCGTCATGAACCTGAAAGCGCGCGAGTTCCTCGCGCAACCGGTCTGCCTTGTCCCGGGCCTGCACCATCTGGGGGCGCAATTCCGCTACGGTCCCGACCACCGCGCCGAGCACCCCGCCCTTGGCCGCGCTCTTTAGTTCGTCGAGCTGCCCTTCTCGCTGACGAACCTTCTGCAATTCATAAGGGGGTCTCCAATCGAGACCGAGCAAATACGAAAGATTCACCTGCCAATCCCAACGCTGTTGGGCCTCGGCCTGCTTTTCGGGGTGGTTGAACGCACCTGAACCGCGTCGGCGCGCGAAATAGCTGACCATCGAACGAAACGATGGGGAAAAGCTCTCGTCGAACAGCGATCCGCTTACAGTCGCAGGCAGTTCGAAAAACGAATGACCCAGAAATTCTTTCCAGGCCTCGTTCGTGATATACATCCCGCCGTTCTTCTTGTCGGCTTTGGCGTCGAAGCCGAAGCGCACGATCGACGCCTCATCCAGATATATCCTGGACGCTTTGCTGCCACTCCGCTCGACCCGCACGGGGTGCCCGCCGATCTTGAACACACCGTGAAAGGAATATTCTGCCAAGGCCTTGTTGCGTAGAAGGCTCGCAGGGTCCGCCTTGGCTCCCAGAAGAAAATGGATGATCTCGATAAGGCTGGATTTGCCCGCGCTGTTTCGCGTCCGCCCCTCGTTCGAGCCAGGCGCCATTGTCGAAAGCAAGACGTTGAGCCCTGGGTAGAACGTCACGGACTTGAAAGTGGGAAGGTTGCTCCCGATGGACAGGATCATGACGCGCGAGACGCTGGTTGGAGGAGGCCATCGACCTCGTCGATCGCCTGAATGGTGAACAGGAACGTCAGCGCGAGGATGAACCAGTCGTATGTCAGCGCGGTGGCCATTTGCCCAGCGCGGACAGATCGAACGCGATCCCAGAGCTCGGATACGTCCCGCGGACAGTCGAGCTGGCTGAGAATGTCCGCGCCGACGCCGATCAGCGCTCTTTGCGGAGTCAGATGTTTGGCGGGCAGGATCATGCTTCCTCTCCGGCCAAGTGGTCCTCGAAAATGTCGCAAGCTTCAAAGAGATAGGCGAGCAACGCATGCGCTGCGACTTGGCGCACGGGCGACACGCTCCCAATACCTGTAATGCCTTCGTAGAGCGACGTCATGATGGCCCCGGCAGGCAGTCGCTGAGCTTTCAGATCATCATACCGATGGCGAAAAATCCGCGCGAGGCGCGATCCTGTTTCGGGATCCGGATGCGCGTTGAGGTAGTCCTGAACGTATGCCGCATTGGCTGATCCGGAAACCAGCAGAGTGCGCCATGTCGCGGGAATGCTGTTCAGTGTCATCTTGTCGTATGGCACCGGCTTGGGCGGAGCATTCGGCTGGAGCTCGGCATCAACGCCGGCAATGACGGCGCTAATCACGCCCGCGACCTCCTCAAGCCTCATGTGCTTGGTGTCTTCGGCGCTCGCTGCTGGGCCCAACAGCCGGATAACTTCTCGTTCTGGTAAGCCGAAAACCCTCTCAGCGATTCCCGCGGGGCCTACGAGTCCAAAACGATGATGACCGTACGCGACCTCCAACTCCTTGAGCTTCAGCGTCACTTCAACCGGCAAACCATCCACCAGGTTGTGGACGAAGTTCCAACCTTGGACGAGTAACGATAGCGCTGCGGCGGCCTTGGCATAGTCGTCTGCCATTTTCCCAGTGACCGTAGCGACGTTCAGAGCGGCGTCATGCAGCTTGCCATAGCACTGGAACAGCTCGCCCGATGATCTGAGATAACCGTCACACCCCTTGTCCCCGAGCGAGCCATGCGGACGGGTACGCACGAAGTCATCGCCGTGCGCAAGCTCCATCACGTCCGAAAAGAACTGCTGAAATGAGTCGCCGTGAACGCGCCGGAGCTTGACCTCCAGGCTGATCTGCCATTGCCACGTCTGCTCAGCGGTCATCCACGACGGCATCACGAGCCTAGAATTCCGAGCCTAGCGAGGAGCAGTTCGAGGCCGCACCACTGTCGATCATTTCTCCAACCCGCCCAACCGGCCAATTAAAGTGTGTCAGCCGCAAACGACTGGTTACCGGGAGAGCTCTCCGCTTGCAGAAAGCCAAAGGATTGATCGATCGATTCTTCGATAGACGCAACGTTAAGTTGTCAGCGTTCAACAGCTCGGCGCTCCTCTACCAGCGGCTCGTTGAGACCATCGGGTTTTGACTGAGCGAGCCTGCGTCGAAGTTCAGCACGGTAACGGCGGGACGGGCGCATGCTTCATGGAATGGAGGCGTACGTCCAGGTTTTCGAGAGCGTGCTGGGCATGGCCCTAGGGACTTGGTTCACCGATCTCGGCCTCGGCAGCGATCTTTCCGATCTGTACTGGCGCTACAAGGGGTCTCCGTGGTTCGAACGCCTTGTGATGATGGAAATGATCCGGCTCTCCTCCATCCCGCGCGTCCAAAATGGGTTCGACGCTCCATCGACCCCGTTTCTGGCGGTCAACCGCATTGACAGCGTCAAGGTGCCGTCCTTCGACCTGAAGGGTCAGAAGCTCGGAATCGAGGTGCGGTTCGATCTGGAGGGGATGGGCCTGTGGGAGCACGTCCTTTCGGTGTTCGTCTCGACGCCGGAGCAACTTGCGCGGGATCGCGAGCAGGCGCGTTTCCACAATGACAAGATCAAGCGAATCGAGGGAGAATATGCAAAGCGCGAGTGACTTCGTCCCCGCTTAAAGTGGGCGTCCGCGGCGCTCGATGTACGCGCTCCATCTTGCAGTTGTGTAGCCCAATTAAACGTCGCACGCTCCACAACGCTTAATCGGGCTACACAACGCCCTGTACGACGTTCAATCGGGCTACATCGCGCGCGCAATTGGGAGCCACATCGACTGGACTCATTGGGAAATTTGGCGTGGCAGCGCCAATAATCGGGCTACTCGGCACGTGGCAAACTAGGAATGTCACACTCCTCCGCCGTGACGTGCGTTGGAGTCTGGCATGGGCTGGGTGGAGATGAGCGAACGGGAGCTTCGCCGCGCTGAGGTGCTGGCATCGGTCTTTGCGGGCCGATTGACGATGACCGCGGCAGCCGACCTCATGGAGGTGACGCGGCGCCAGGCGCATCGGCTGGCGCGACAGTTCGCGGATCACGGTGCGGCGGGCCTGCGCCATCGCGCTCGCGGGCGACCCTCCAACCGTTTGCTGGGACCGCATGTTCGCCAGATGGCCATGGCCTATGTCACTGAGAGCTATCGGGATTTTGGGCCGACCTTTGCGAGCCAGATGCTTCTTGAACGCCACGGCTTGAGCGTTTCCCGGGAGACGCTGCGCAAGTGGATGAGCGAGGAAGGTCTCTGGCTTTCGCGCAAGCAGCGGCGTCAGTTTCATCAGCCACGGCTTCGTCGCGACCATTTTGGCGAGCTGGTTCAGATCGACGGCAGCGAGCATCGTTGGTTCGAGGATCGTGGCCCGCGATGCACGCTGATCGTGTTCATCGACGATGCGACGGGGCGCCTGGTCGGGCTTCGTTTCGTCCCATCGGAGAGCGCCTTTGCGTATTTTGAGACGTTGAAGGGCTATCTGACGAGCCACGGACGCCCCCTCGCCTTTTATTCCGACAAGCATTCCATCTTCCGGGTATCGAAGCCGCAGGCTCGAGGCGGTCAGGGCATGACCCAGTTCGGCCGAGCCCTGAGCGAACTGAACATCGAGATCCTGTGTGCGAACTCGAGCCAGGCCAAAGGGCGGGTGGAACGCGTGAACCGCACGCTGCAGGACCGTCTCGTGAAAGAGTTGCGGCTCGAAGGAATCTCGACGATCGAGGCGGCGAACGCCTATCTTCCTGCCTTCGTGGCGCGCTTCAACGAGCGCTTTGCGACGGCAGCAGCTCGGCCGGAGAATCTCCATCGCCCGCTGGAGCGGGCGCCCGCACAGCTCGACACGATTCTGGCGTGGCGGGAACAGCGCTATGTCACGCAACAGCTGGCGCTTTCCTATGACAGCAAGCGGATCATTCTGGACGAGACGCCGCTGACGGCCGGGCTGGTCGGCAAATACGTCGAGACCTACGAGTATCCTGATGGTCGGCTCGAGGTGCGCTGGAAAGGCCTCGCGCTGCCTCATCGTATGTTCGACAAGAAGCAGCGCGTGACGCACACGGCGATTGTCGAGAACAAGCGGCTTTCGGAAGCTCTTGCGTGGGTGAAGGCTCGCCAGGCTGAGATCCGACCGGTGCGAACCAAGACGAACAGCGAAGCCGGCGGCTACATCCCGCGCCCGAAAGGACGCCGAGGACCGATCTCTTTCGCCGATCGCCACGCCGCGGCGAAAAAAGCCAATCGCACCGCCTCTGCCGGCGCTGCTGCGAAACATGAGCTCTCCGCAGCCCCGGCAGAGGCTCCGTAGCGCCCTGTGACATTTCTAAATTGCCGAAACCTGAGACATTTCAATCCGGTTGCAACAAAGGATGTAGGCGGGGCGGGTTCAAGCTTGAAGTGCGTGTCGTGTAGCCCGATTGGTCGCCCTTTAGCCCATATAATTGCGCGGTGTTCCTCGATTGAGCGTCGTACACTCTGGATTCAAGGTCTGGCGGATGGGTTGAAGCGGGCCACTCTCTCGCCGGTTGGCGGCTTCATCAACTGGGGCAGCGGCAGAGATTTATCCTTGCAAATCCGGAATTAAACTCCATGATTGCAAGGATGATTGATCGCAGAATGGCTGGCGAGCTCACTACGCTCCTCGACGAAAGCCCCGCCGTCGCCCTGCTCGGCCCGCGACAGGTCGGCAAGACAACGCTTGCCCTTGAGATCGGGGAGCGGCGCCCCTCTCTGTACCTGGATCTCGAATCCGAAGGGGACCGCGCCAAGCTCTCTGAGCCAGAATTATACCTCGCCGGTCACGAAGATAAGCTCGTCATCCTTGATGAGGTCCAGAGAATGCCGGACCTCTTCCGGAACCTTCGCGGCCTGATCGACCGAGGCCGGCGCAAGGGCCTCCGCGCTGGCCGTTTCCTCCTTCTCGGGTCAGCGTCGATCGAGTTGCTGAAGCAGTCCGGCGAGACGCTTGCGGGGCGCATTGCCTATACCGAGCTCGGTCCGATCGACGCGCTGGAAGTCCCCCCTGCCGATCTCGATCACCTGTGGGTCCGCGGCGGGTTTCCCGACAGCTTCCTCGCCGCCAACGATCGGGCAAGCCTGCGCTGGCGACAGGACTTCATCCGAACTTATCTGGAGCGGGACATTCCGATGCTAGGCCCGCGCATCGCTGCCGAAACGCTGCGGCGCTTCTGGACAATGCTCGCGCACCGCCAGTCGGGCCTGCTGAACGCGGCCGAGCTTGCCCGCGCCCTCGGCATCGACGGCAAGACGGTGGCATCATACCTTGATCTACTGGTGGACTTGCTGCTCGTTCGCCGCTTGGAGCCGTGGCACTCCAATGCAGGGAAGCGGCTCGTAAAGTCCCCGCGCGTCTACATTCGCGACAGCGGCATCGTCCATGCCCTGCTAGGCATCACCGCGCTCGACGACCTTCTGGCGCATCCCGTCGCCGGCGCGAGCTGGGAAGGCATGGTGATCGAGACCGCCCACGCGGCCATGCCGGACGGTACGAAGGCAAGCTTCTATCGTAGCGGCGGCGGGGCCGAGGTCGATCTGGTTCTGACGCTGCCGGGAGGAGAACGCTGGGCCGTCGAGGTCAAGCGCAGCCTCGCACCCAAGGTCGAGCGTGGCTTCCATCATGCCTGCGAGGACCTGCGGCCAAAGCGCCGCATAGTTGTCTATCCCGGGGGGGAGCGTTTCCCGCTGGCCGGCGGCATCGATGCCCTGCCTCTGCCAGAGTTCGGTCGCGACCTTCTCTCGCACGGTTCCTAGAGCCGCGTCGGCGGTCGTATCGCGGCCTGGCGGTTGTAATCAGACTCTGTCGCCCGATTAAACGTCGCACGCTTCACAACGCTCAATTGGGCGACAGAGCACCTTGTGCGACGCTCAATCGGGCGACATCGCGCGGACAATTGGGAGCCATTGCACCCGAGTTGATTGGGGAATTCGTCAAGGCAACGCCATCAATCGAGCTACGGCTTATGCGACTTGCGAATGATCCCAATGGGTTATCAGTCGCAGGAACGCAGCGATGCAACGCACCTACTCCCAGTTGGACCTGGACGACCGTCGTAAGCTCGCCCGATGGCGCGGCATGGGATTGAGCGTCGATATCATTGCGGAGAAGCTCGGTCGGCATCGCTCGACGATCTTCCGGGAGCTCCGGCGCAACGCCTTCATCGACAAGGAATGGCCGGAGCTCGACGGCTACCATTGCGTGACCGCTCATGACATGGCCCGCGAGCGGCGCACCAGGCTGAGGAAGCTCGTCCGCTTCTCGCATGTGCGCCAATCGGTGATCGAGCGGATCCAGCACGGCTGGTCGCCACAGCAGATCGCCGGCCGGATGCGGCTCGAACGTCATCCGATTTCGGTCAGTCACGAGACGATCTACAAGTTCGCCTATTCCGCGGACGGCCAGGCCATCAAGCTCTGGCGACATCTGCCGGAACACCGCGCGCGGCGCCGTCCGCGTCATGTCAGGCGCCGGCATGGCCATGTGCGTCAGTCAGTGATCGAACGGATCCAGCACGGCTGGTCGCCCCAGCAAGTTCAAAATTACCAAGGTTGCGACTGAGTTTCCAAGTACTCTCGAAGACGCGTCAAGGCGTCCATTTCGCCCTGTGAGATCATTCCCAGAGGTGTCATCTCGCCAAATAATTGGTTGGGCCGTGACATCCAACCGTACCCGCGATCTGGATCGGAAAACATCATCCGCAAACCTTTATGGATGGCGATGAGCGCAGATACACGCTCCAAAATCGGGTCTGGGACTTGGTCGAAGACGCCAACCTTCCAACCAGCATAGGTCGGTCGGTTCACGCCTCCCAGAATGCGCCGCGCATCATCATCTCGGACTTGCCAGTTTTCGAGAATTCGCAGAGCGGTTCTCAGCATTAGATGTTGCTCCGCTTCAGACATGACGGTCATGAGCGCGGAGCCAATGACACAAGGTCTTCCCCGCTCAGTACCCGACGCTGAATGAGAGCTTCGGCTATCGTCTGCAACTGAAGTCGATGTTCGGACAGTAGCGCAGTGCATCGCCCATCGAGGCGCCGGAGATCTGTTTCAACGATCGTCTGCAGCCGAGGGTTTGCAACCAAGGTAGATGAATCGAACGCGGACGCCAGGTGGATTAGGCTCTCGCCGAGACCGAACGCGCCATGCTTGGCCGCCAGCAGTTGGGTTGCGACTTTGAGGTCGGTATGCGCTCCAGATGATGCATGTCCCAGCAGAAGTATTTCTGCGCCCCGGCCTGCGAGGTTTATCAAAACTTGATCCTCAATCTGCTGGCTAGAAACGGCGCCTTCCAGAGGCTGCATCTCGACGCATCCCCCTCGCCTTTCGTCCCCCATAGTGGTGACATATTGGACGCGCCGGCCAACGAGGTAGGCGACGAGAGCGTGTCCGGCCTCATGAATGCAGATTCTTCTCAGCTCCTCGCAATCCTTTGAAGGAGGCAAGAACTGATCGGTAAGGTCCTTAAGTTCAAGAGTTCGCCCCGCCTGCCTCGCAGCAGCGCGAGCGGACTTAACCAGAAGCTGAATTCGCGCGCCGGTCTGACCCTGGGCGAGCCGAGCGATGGCCGAAAGATCAGCACCTCGGAGGTCATCACCCAGATGGAGCTGGAGCATCTGAACGAGAGCGTCATGGTCCGGCGGCAGTATTTCAAACTGTCGGTCGACGCGGCCCGGACGAAGGATTGCATCGTCAATCCTGTCGATCATGTTGGTCGCTGTTAGAATAACGACCCGGTCACGGGCGTCGTCGAGCAGCTTCAGAAAATGATTGCACACTGGTGTCCACCAGTCTCTCCCCCTACCTGTCAGCGTTTTCCGATCCGGGAGAGCATCGAGCTCGTCGATGAACAGTAGACTCGGTCCTTTCTCCCGGGCTTCCTGGAAAGCCTGATTGAGGCCCTTGACGATCGAGTCGAGATTTCCTGATGTCGAAGCAAAAAGCTGACCGAGCGACGTCGCTATCAGCGGAAGTTTGCAAGTCCTGGCCAATGCGGCTGCGAAGTAGGTCTTACCAACTCCGGGCGCTCCATGCAGGATCGCAGCAGTGCTGATCGTATCCCAGCCGATAGCGCCCGCGCGGAACAACTCCAGCTCGCGCGCTAGCGTGAGACCCCATTGTTTAGCAGCCCCGTATCCATACAACTGCGACAGATCCGGTCCTTGCTGGAGGTCAAAGATCGGTGCGGCGCTGGCCATGTGCAGAGCCTTCAGGCGCCGGATTGCCTTGCCAGCGGATTCGGTAGGCCGAATAGCCGCAACAATCGCCGTCGCATCTCCGACGAGTTGGATTTCAGAGGGCAGTTTGGGCGTTCGCCGCAAGCCATAGATCGCTTTCAGCGTGGCACCCAATATCTGCAGATCAGGCGGCTCCACACGAACGTGATAGTCAGTTGCCGAGAGGACTGCGGAACTGACACCGCCTGTCCCTTGGGTCGTCAAAATGACAAACGACTGGCGAAGTGCCATCGCGTTACGCAAGCCGAGATCTTGAAGTGACAGCGTCTTCGAGCGCGATTTAACGTCGTTGATGATGAAGTCGGCCGGTCGGATCATCTGGCGAGCAGCGTCCTGCACGAGATCCATCCAACTCGTGGGGACCTCTATCAGCAAAACGAGCGAACGCCTGCGTTTGATGTCCTTACTCAATGCGGGCGGGCAAGCTGCGAACAGCATACGACGTGCAAGCTGCTCTCCGGGCGTGGGCGCGCGGTCAAAGAAACGAGCCTTCACGGCCGCTGATTCCGACGGCGCGCTATGCTCCTCAACATCGTCTTCGATAAGAAGGTCGTTAAACGTGTTGCTCACGTCTCTTCTCCATCGCCGAGATTGAAGTTTGCGAGCTTCCAGCTGTGATAGCCGTCTGATTTGCGGCCAGTGACTAGGTCGGCGGCCCCGCGGTAGCTGAATACAGAAACATCCTGGAGCAGGACGAAAGCTTCACCGTAGGGCTCGCGAACGAGCGTGCCCGCGGCGATCAGCCGAGCGCGAAGCTCTCGCCCGCGTTTCGGGAGAGAGAAATGAATCTCACCGGCAATCCTTGCCCCCGCTAAGATTCGCATGGTGCGATCTTCGGCCTTGACCGCGAGCGCGTGGCAGTGTTCCCGGCGCAATTCGTAGACGACGCTACTCGCGATACCCGCTGGCGGCGGAGCAGGATCGTCCTTTAGGAAATCGCCTAGCCGTTCTTGCTGCAGTATGGTCGCGCAAGCCATGCCGGTCATTGGCTCGATGGGGCTTAACAACAGAAGCGCATCGCGGAAAAAATTTTCCGCCACAGCCCGCACATCGAGTGGAAGGTCGGGGTAGGCTGGCGGCTTATTCTCGACTTCAACCATGCCTGTCTGAATTAGGGCTTGGATTAAGCGCTGCTCGATATACTGTGCTATGTCCTCGCGCAGCTGGTTGTCGGTGCTGACCACTATCGCGATCTGGACGTACCGGGGATAGTGGCGGTCCCGCTCGTGACTTGAGAGGCGCGTCAACAGGTTCTGAGCTTCGCCGACATAGATGCGCATCGCCCGATCGCCCGCGTCGGGAGCAATCAACATGTACACACCGCGTCGAGACAGTTCTGGCCATTCGGCGACGCGTCTGAGCGCGTCTCGAGGAAAGGTTATCCCGATGGCATCAGAGTTTCCCAAGCGCCTGACCGACGGGCCCAGAGGGTCATGGCTTTCCAGAGTCACTTGAACAGATTTGATCCGGCGGAACGGATCGTCGAAAGCGGGTGCGGTTTTCACACTATGCAACTCCCAAAAGCAATTATTGGCCGGTTCAATGGGTAAAGGATGCGGTCCGCCTCAGGGTCGCTGTAATGCGCGGCTGCGCGACCGCGCTCAGCAGTACGGCGAGGCCATCGTTCGGCTCACGAGAGCTCCCGTGTGCGCCTGAAGCCACCCGATCGCCGTATGATCGTAAGCGGGAGTCGGTGGATGTAATGTCACGCTTCCTGAGGGCAGGATATCGTCCTCAGATCCGAGAAATACGGCACCTGACGAGATGAGCTTGTAAAGGGCATCCAGGCTGTCTGGACTATCAGTGCAGAGTCTGGCGCAAGCGCGTAAAGATGCCTGCTGAACATGGGAGAGGTAGTCGAGAACACGTTCCTCGTCGCGATGGTCGATTGAGGCCCTCGCACAACGAGCTAACTCGCGGGCTCGCGTCCATTTAGGTTCTTGCCGCAACTTTTCGGGTGTTGTGTCCAACAACCAAATCCCGCGCTGCGCTAAACCGTGATCGACCTCTCCCCACACGCGACGAAAGCCCCTATCGCGTCGAACATTCGGACTTTGGGCGCTGACGACGAATAGCCCGGCTTTATGATTGAGGTAGAATGCGGCGACCTCGTCTAGGATCGCCGCCTTATCGGGTGAGACAACGGTCTCGAAATTGAACTCCGTATATGAGGCAACCATTGGGTCCGCTTCCATATGGACGAGCAACTCGAATGCACCGTCCTTGTCACAGCTGAACGAGCCGCATGCTTTGGTTCCGCGCACCCTCATTGAGTGCACTCCGGCACTGCGTCTGAGTCAGAAACGTTATCGAGTCGATAGAAGCGAGAGAAGGTCCGCGCCCAGCGTCCGTCCGGGTCAATCATAAAAAGTTGGGACGTCGTGATCATTCGGCGGCCCAGACGGGGATGATTGCTAGCGACGCCAATCAAACAGGGCACCGAACGCTGCCCGATGACGCCTCGAATGGAAACAGCCGAAGCGATTTCTTCGGGGTCGGCTTGCTGCCGTTGACGATGGCTGCCAGATCGTCGGCGAGATTGCGTAGAACGCTTATGCGAGCAAGCGCGATCGCGCGCTGTTCGGGGCTATCGAACACGGGTGAAAACTCCTGTGGCTGTAAGCTTGGGCGGGCGTCTCAGCCTTGTGAAATAAGGAATCCACAAGGATTGTTCACGCCAATCTGGCGTGGTCCATGAATCAGAGATTTATTCCTTGCTAGGCAATCTGCTTCGCACGCAACGCCTCATTAACGGAGGCCCTTGCACTGTTGAGGGAAGCGGCGGTCGCCGACGGGTTGTGGCTGACCAAGGCGTACCGCTGCTCTACGCGACAGGACGCAGATGGACGGATCTGGCTTCAAAGACGCCTTGACCCAACTAGGCTACACACAAGCGTCTTTCGCGCGTGAGCATGATATGCCATTACGCACGGTTCAGAATTGGGCCAAAGAGGGCCCTCCTGACGCTATGGCACATGTACTACGCCTAATGCTCCGGCAGATAATCCAGCCGCCGCATCAGCTTCCGTTCGAGTCCGAAGACGGCGGAACGAACGAGGCGGCGCAGGCGCTTGATATGTCGCTTCGGATACTCCTTGACCGCGCCAGCCGGTCGGGTTGGCCGGTGGAGGTCACGTCATCCGGTGCCATCGCATGGTTCGTTCGACAGCTCGTGGCTAAGCGATAGATCGAACCTGCACACACAATATCGGCGCTACAGATTAAGAAAAGGTTACCAAGTAAGGGGATTATTCGTCGCCGCACCGAGCATCGAGGCTGTGAGCGCGCCCTAGCCTGCCGCCGGTTCTTTGGACGCTCAGATAAACTAAGCTTGGGTACGCATCAGCCTCTCGATCCGCTGCAGGTCGCAATCGATGCCTTCCGCCCGCACGTCCCGCCAGACACGTCTACACCATAGGTCCGATGCGAACCAAGAAAGCTTGCCCGGATCTTGTTGCCGATCTCCTCGTCGTCGCGTGCTTGACGGCTCGGTGATCGGTTGAGCCAGGCATGGAAGCCCGAGCGCTACATCCAGCGCTTCGCTAAGCCCTGCCAACGGCCAGATCGTCGCCGAATACGCCACCTCCGGTTTCATGAAATACCCGATCACGGTGTCCACGAAACCGGCAGCAGGCGATTTTTAAACTGCTGCTCTACAAGCGGGTCTGGCGCGCTTGGACGGCTCCAGTTGATCCCGCAACCCCAACTTTGTGAAGCCCTTTTGACGATAGGACGGGTCTTTCGGCTTAGGGCTAAGAAAGATCGGACCGGGATGGGCCATCAGCGGCGGGAGCTGATTAAATTGACGCCGATCCGTTCTGCGAGTGTCAGCACATCGTCGTAAAGGTCCTGCTCGCCGAGAAGGCTGCGCGGACTGCCGGAGGATATGAGCTCTGCCGCACCAATCCGGTTTCCGAACAGGACCAGTGCTGAGGCCCGGTCGTCCTGTCGCGAAATCCAGCACAATCCGTCGATCTGCGGACAGGCGGCATGGATCGCCTCGGCCCACAGCCGGGTCTGGGGATAATGGTCTTTCTCGGTGTCGATCAGCTGTTTGCGCTGGACCCCGAGAGACCTCAGCGCGATCGCGCTGAGGTCAGCGAGGATGAGGTCGCGCTCGGGCGCCAAGAGGGAATGGACCTGCCCCTGCAGTTTCGCCTTGTCGAAGGTTTTCAGGCCCGGCGCGAAGGGAACGTCGTGAAACACGGTTTCCATGGCGGCGCAATCGAATGAGGTGCCGCCATAGAGGGTCGGGATCGCGGCTCCGTTGCCATCCGTGATCGGGCTGAAGCGGGCATTACCGCGCAGGCCGGGGTTGAAGGCGGCGGGTGCATAGAGATCGAGGTGAATGCGATGAATGACCTGGCCTTTCGGCCAAGTCATGGTCTTGACGAGCGAAGCCAGGCTATTTGGCGGAGCGGTAAGCTGCGAGCCCGAAGGCGAATTCCTAACCATGGAGGATGCCGGCAACCTCGTCCATGGCGGCGGCAATCACCTTGTCGGGCTTGCTCAGCAGCAGGTCCTGGGGGCGCTTGCCTCCAAGGAAGCTGTTGACCGAGGCAAACCAATAGGCCCGCGCCCAATCGTCCTTGTGCCCCTCGAAGGCGGCGAGGACCTGCGCCAGCGCCTTCACCGGCCGGTAGCCCGTAGCCGGATCGAGCCCATAGCCCGGGAAGTAGTCGATGCCGCGATGACGGACCGCAAAGATCTGGCCGTCCTTCTTCCATTTATTCGGCTGGGTGCTCGGGTTGCTGGCGCTGAAGCCCGCGGCCTTCGCGACCTCGGCGGCGGTCAACCAATCCCCGCCTTCCAGCACGGCCTTGCGCGCATCGGCGGCCATCCGCGCCTCGATCAGCTTGTGGCGCGGCAAGGGTACATCGGGAACCAAGGCCTCGAGGATCGCTGTCCAGGCCTCGTTCTGGCGACGTTCAACGATCGAGCCGACCAGGGGAGCCAATCCTTGCAGGGTACGCGCGAGCGCCTGCACGGCATCCTGGCTGCCATGTTCGAAGGTCAGCGCAACGACCTGCTCGGCCTGGTTTCGATCGAGTTGACGGCGTACCTGTTCTGGCGTGCCGCTCAGGGTTTTTGACTCCTATGATTTCGCTGGTTTTGACGGCAGCGACCATGGCCGCGGCCTCCTTTGTTGATTATCACGATTATCTAGATAGGACTATATCCGCAATAATCAAGGATATTCAAGGGCGCATTGGTGAGCCGTCGACTGGCATTCTCGTTGAGCCGCGGGCTTTCAGAGCGACGGCCTGGATCGTTCGCGTTCAGCCAGGCTGGCGCGAGGATGTTGGCTATGCAAATATTCGCGCGGGGAGCCGTGTGCAGCGGCTCGTCGGCCATACCGTGTAAAGCCGCGACTCTTGCTCCGCACTGCGAGCAGCGTCGGTTCGGTGCTGATGCCGAATATGCCAATCGTCTAGTCTGTAACCGCCGCCTCGGCATGCCAGCGGGTGCACAGGATTGATCGGCGGTTCTTCTCGGCGCCACAGATTGGCGAACCTGGTCCGTCGCGCA
>NZ_CP042332.1:387500-459027 GCF_008253865.1 Bosea sp. F3-2 | reverse complement strand
TGCCCTCCGGCGGCATGGCTTCGCTCTGGCGGGCGCATCATCCGGATGTGGAAGTCCCTGTCGTGCTCAAGATCCCCTTTCTCGATCCCGGCCAGGATGTCTCGACCGTCATCGGCTACGAGGTTGAGGAACTCATCCTGAAGCGCCTGTCGGGCCCGCATGTTCCGCGCTACATCCGCTCCGGCGATCTCGCGCTGACCCCCTACATCGCGATGGAGTTCGTCGAAGGCGAGAGCTTAACGAGTGTAGCCAAGAGCGCACCGCTGCCCCCCGAGGAGGTCGCGCGCATCGGAGCCGAGGTGGCAATAGCGCTGGCCAGCCTGCATCAGCAGCGGGTCGCGCATCTCGACCTGAAGCCCGAGAATGTCATCCTCGCCGCGCGCGGCGCGGTGCTGCTCGATTTCGGCCTCTCCCGCCATGCGGGCCTGCCGGACCTGCTTTCCGAGGAGAGCAACGTCCCGATGGGCTCCGCCGCCTATATCGCACCCGAGCAGGTGCTGGGCGACCGTTCCGACCCTGCGAGCGATATCTTCGCCCTGGGAGGCATCCTCTATCTGCTCGCCACCGGCGCGCCTCCCTTCGACTGGCCCTCGACGCGGGCAGGCATGAAGAGGAGGCTCTATCATGCGCCGCGGCCGCCCTCCGCCCGCAACCCGAAGGTGCCTGCCTGGCTCGAGACAATCATCCGGAAATGCCTCGAGGTCGATCGCGAGCGCCGCTACGCGGATGCGGCGCGCGTTGCCTTCGACCTGCGCAACCCTGAGCAGGTGGTGATCGTCGAGCCCCGGCCGCCACGCCGGTGGTGGGACCGGCTCCTCGCAGCCTTCCAGAAGCGCGATGACCATCTGCTCACCGGCGTCCCCACGGCCAGGCGGCGGGAAGCCGGTCCGGGGCTCGTCCTGGCGGCGGTCGACCTCGCCGACGGCGCCGATCCGCTGGCCGACGCGGTGCTCACCGAGACCGGCCGGCTCGTGGCGGCCCGCGCCGATTCCCGCCTCGCTTGCCTGACCGTCCTGAAGACAGAGATTCTCCGCGAGGACGTCATGACGGACAGCGTTGGCCGCTCCATCTACATCAAGCGACTGGTTGCGCTGAAGGACTGGGCTCGCCCGCTCGGCCTCGCCGAGGACCGGATCAGCTACCACGTCGTGCGGGCGGTGAGCGCAGCCGACGCGATCCTGCGCTATGCCGAGCATAACCAGATCGGCCATATCGTCCTCGGCGCGCGCGGCGCTTCCGCTTTGCGCCGCCATCTCGGCAGTGTCTCGTCCAAGGTGGTGGCCGAGGCCGGCTGTTCCGTCACGGTGGTGCGGCACGGGTCCCCCGCGGAACAAGCGTAGCCGTGACTTAGTCATCGCAGCAACGTCGCCGGCATCCCATGGCAATTCGGCCGGCCCCTGCCCGCGTCATGCCGCAAAAGACGGATTTCGCGATTACCCGAAGCTTATTGTCGCCGGCAGGTTCTTGAAGATCACATATGTCGCGACCGTCAGGATGAGCGCGGCGAAGATGCGGTTCAGCGTGGCCTTGCCCGTCGAGAGACGCGTCGCCAGCAGCATGCCGAGAATGCCGCCCAGGATGCCGCCGGAGATGAACTGCGCTGCGACGACCCAGTCGACCTGGCCGCTGCGGGCATAGTTCAGGGCCGTCGCCAACCCGAAGGTGCCGACCGCGAGCAGCGAGGAGCCGATGGCATTGATCATCGGCATGCCGGTGGCGAAGATCAGCGCCGGCACGATGAGGAAGCCGCCGCCGATGCCGAAGAAGCCGGAGGCCCCGCCGGACGCCATCGCCGCGGCGGCGGTGAGCGCGCATGTGCGCCGATCGACCGGCCGCTCGCCGCCGCGGCCGACGCCGCGCGGCCGCAGCATCAGCAGCCCCACGACCGCCATCAGTGTGCCGAAGAGCAGGAGAAGGCGCGTTCCGTCGACGACGAGGCCGAGGCTGGAACCGAGAAGGGTGCCAAGCGTGCCCACCGCGGCGAAGACGGCCGCGCAGAGCCAGCGCACATGACCCTTCCGGGCATGGGCGAGCAGGTTGGCATAGGCATTGATCGAGACCGCCAGCGCGCCGGTACCGATCGCGACATGCGGGCTGGCGACACCGACGACATAGAGGAGCAGCGGCGTGGCCAGGATCGAGCCGCCGCCGCCGACCAGGCCGAGGCTGAAGCCGACGAGGCCGCCGGAAGCGAGCGCGGGGACGAGAGTCGAGGTCATCGCGGCAGCATCCCCGCGATGACCCGGTCATGCAGCATCATCCCTGCCGCCATCGCCGCGACGAACAGGAAGACCGGGACGAGCCCCATCGACAGGGCCGAGACCGCCGGGCCCGGGCAGAAGCCGGCGAGCCCCCATCCGGCTCCGAATAGCGCCGAGCCGGCCACCAGCCGCCCATCGATCTCCGTCTTTTCCGGCAGGTGGAAACTGTCGTCGAGCAGGGGGCGCCGCAGACGGCGTTGCAGCATGACGCCGGGCACCGCCACGAGCACCGCGCCGCCGAGCACGAACGCCAGGCTCGGGTCCCAATGCCCGCTGGCGAGATTGAGGAAGCCGAGCACGCGCGCCGGATCGAGCATTCCGGAGAGCGACAGGCCGAAGCCGAAGAGCGCGCCGGCGAGGAGCGCAACGACGATGCGCAGGGGTGCGAGACGGTTCACCGCAGGAACTCCATCAGCGTCGCCATCGCGACCCCTGCGAGGAGGAAGGTCACGGTCGCGACGAACGAACGTTTCGAAAAGCGGGCAAGGCCGAGGATGCCGTGGCCCGAGGTGCAGCCCGAACCCATGCGCGTGCCGATGCCCACGGCGAGCCCAGCCACGAGGACCAGGAGCCAGGAGGTGGCGATGGTCATGGCCGGGAAGCTCCCGAAGACCGACATGTAGAGCGGTGGGCCGCTGAGGAGCCCGATGACGAAAGCCGCATTCAGCGGGATCTGGCCGCCGCCGAGCAGCCGGCCGACGATGCCGCTGATGCCGGCGATCCGCCCATCGAGCAGCAGCAGCGCGACGGCCGAAAGGCCGAGCAACATGCCGCCGATCAGGGAAGGCCAATAGGCACTCATGGGTGCTGCTCCGGTTCGCAGAAGATGGCGTAGAGGGCTTCGATCAGACGCGCGGCCTTCTCTTCGCTCAGGCGGTAGAAGATCTGCTTGGCCTCGCGGCGTGTGGTGACGACCCCGGCATCTCGCAGCGCGCCGAGCTGCTGCGACAGCGTCGGCTGACGGATGCCCAGCCGCTCCTCGAGCTCGCCGACCGCGTATTCGCCCTCGGCAAGGGCGCAGGCGAGCCTCAGACGTGCCGGATGCGACAATGTCTTGAGCAGGGCGGCGACCTCGCCGGCACGCGCCTCCATCTCCGCCGGAGGCATAGCGTGGGTCGTCTTGGCGTCCATCACCACGCGGCCCCCACGAGCGTATCGAGCGGGAATTTGAGATAGCGCCTGCCGTTGGCTTCGGGCTCCGGCAGCCGGCCGCCGCGGATGTTCACCTGCAGCGCATGCAGGATCAGCTTCGGCATCGGCAGGGTGCGGTCGCGCGCCTCCCGCAGCGCGACGAAGCGCTCCTCCGTCATGCCGGCGAGATGCGGGTTCGCGCGCTTCTGCTCGCCAACCGTGCTCTCCCATTTGGCGGCGCGCCCGCCTGGCTCGTAATCGTGCCCGGTGAACAGGCGCGTATCGTCCGGCAAGGCCAGAATCGCCTGGATCGACGCCCACAGTGCCCTGGCGCTGCCGCCCGGAAAATCTGCCCGCGCAGTGCCGGAATCCGGCATGAAGACCGTATCGTGCACGAACGCCGCATCGCCGATCACATAGGTCACGGAGGCAAGGGTGTGGCCCGGCGAGAACATCACGCGCCCCATGAGCTCGCCCACCTTGAAGCTGTCGCCGTCGGCGAAGAGCCGGTCCCATTGCGAGCCGTCGGTCGCCAGTTCCGGACAGTTAAAGATGGCCTGCCAGAGCTTCTGGACATCCGTGACGCGCGCGCCGATGGCGGTCGGGGCGCCTGTCTTCTGCTTGAGATAGTGAGCGGCCGAGAAGTGATCGGCGTGAGGATGGGTGTCGAGAATCCACTCGACGGTGAGCCCCTCGCGCGCCACATAGGCGAGAATCTCGTCGGCCTGACGCGTGGCGGTCGCCCCGGACTTCTCATCGAACTCATAGACCGGATCGATGATCGCGCAGCGCCTCGTCTTCGGATCAGCGACGACATACTGGATGCTGCCGGTGCGCGGCTCGTAAAAGCTTTTCACCTGCGGCGCCCGGGCGGCATCCCGGGCGAGCCACTGCACCGCGCCCGAGAGATCGAAGCCGTGCGCGCGGCCGAAGGCCTCGATCTCGCCGGGCTTCATCCGCCCTGCCAGCACCTCGCCTAGTACATGCAGCGTCAATGATCGCGTGCCGCTGCGGCAATGGGCGTAGACAAGCCCTTTGGCCCCGGACACCGCCTCCTGGAAGGAACGGATATCGGCTTCGGTGATCGTCGCCGCCGTCACGGGGATGAAGTAAAAGGCAAGGCCGGCCCGCTCAAGAATTGCCTTCTCGGCGGCGCTGCCAGGCTGTCCCGGCTCCTCGCCGTCGGGCCGGTTGTTGATGATGGTGGTGAAGCCGGCAGCCGCCAGCGCGGCGAGCGTGTCTTGGCTCGGATGGCTGGTGACCGTCAGCCGGTCGTCGATCTTCACCGCAGTCATCGTGAGCATCCTCTCGGTATCATTCATTATACGATTACGTATAATGTATATTGACAGAACGCAAGCCTCGCCTCATCCTTACGACCGGACGACTAGGACACCAGGGTGCTGCGTCCGGCATGATCAACCTGAGGCGACGCACTGACAGCCTCCTGACGCCGTGACGGTTTCATCTTCAGCCAGGCGTCAGGCGCGTTTGCGTTGGGCCTGACAGCCGGGGTCGGCGCACTCGTCGGGAAAGCCATCTGAGTGCAGTGCGTCAATAGGGACTCGTTTCGTTCGGGCATTTCTCATCTGAGCGTCTGGTAGCTGGCGTTGCGCCAATGCCTGCTTACAGCCGATTGCGTTGAGGAAGTCAGCGGCCTTACTAGCGCTGAGGACTTCTACAAGCGTCGGGTCCCCTTGACGCAAATCAAAGGGAAACGCCGCCCCCCAGGTTATGAGGGATGTCGAAAGGGCATCCAGATTATGGTTTACGCTAAAGACCTGCCATCGAGTTTCCGCCATGTGCGGCTGCTGCTCGCACGGGAAAAGGGCCATCCTTCCGGCGAAGAGGATCAAGGGTACGATCTCTTGGTTCCGCTGGATGGCGAAAATCGTCTCGACCCGGTGGAGTGGAAAAATCATCAAGCGGCATGTCGGGTGCGCCGGTTCGACGAGGGCCAGGAAGCCAAAATCGGTCGATTGCGACGCAAACCCGGCGGCCAGTGGTATTTCGATTACGAAGCAGGAGAAAGCGACGACGAACTCGGCTTTCGTCTTGGAGAAGAACGCTTCCTAACCGGTGAGTACATCTCGATCGGCAAGCCGCCAGATTACCATGTCTATCGCGTTGTTCGGGTCGAAAAGCCTTAGTGCATCGTCCAAATACCATCATCTTTGCGGCCTCGCGTGAGGCGTGCCAGCGATTTCCCCCCGTCAGTCTGGAGCGCATGGGGGAACATCAAGGAGAACAGGACATTGTCGAACACGCCGCATACGCTTCGCGATGAATTTCCCGACCAGATGGATGCTATCCACGCCCTGAAGGTAAGCAGCCCTGAATTTTTGCGGATTCTGAGAGCATGCTCAATGATTGTCGCCTACCAATCTTGATGACTCACTAATTGGATAGATGCGATGGGCTCTCAGGACGACTGCCGGTGTCGTTTACGGCCTCTCCAAACGAGAGCATCGTCAATCGCGATTATCAAGACAATGCCGGGGCAGGCAGTGTCGATTGGGGCACTGCCGGGTTTCAACACGCTGCGTCGGATTGTGTAGCGGCATGATCAGTCATTTGGCGACGACGTTCGTACCGCTCGGCATCGCATTTGCCAGCGACGGAAATTCTGGCTCTCCATCATCTGCTCGGTGGGGCGCCCCGAGCTGGGGGCGATTCCGGGCATAGGTCTGGTCGTCGCTATTGAGGTCATTGAGTTCCTTTGGGGTGGCTGGCGTCCACATTCGGCGATTCTTGGGGGAGAGCCAAATGCGTTGAGGGTCTCCACGACATCCCGCGCTATCCCGATGCCGAACAATTAGCACTCCCCTCGCCCATGAAACGAGAGATGCGCTGAGATCATTTTTTTCATTGGTCGACTGACTTGCAAAGGAGAGCCTGCCATGAAGACGCTTGTTCTCGCTACCGTTCTGATTGCGTTCGCCGGACCCGCGCTGGCCCAGGCACCAACCTCCCATGACCAACACCATCCGGGTGGTGCCACCGCAGCGCAGGCCCAATCCACGGCCCCGGCACAGCCTCAGGCGACGCCCGGCCAATCCGGGATGCCAATGCCCATGGGGCAGATGATGCAGGGCCAGATGATGGGCCAGGGCATGATGCAGGGCCAAGGCATGCCCGGCAGCATGATGAGCAGAGGGATGATGGGCCGATTCTCAGCCGAGGACATGAGCGCCTTCATCGATGCCCATATCGCGGCAATCCATGCAGGGCTGAAGCTGTCCGCCGACCAGGAGAAGCTGTGGCCCCCCGTCGAAACTGCGATCCGCAACTTGGCCACCCTACATCTCGGCCATATGCAGGCCATGCGCCAGACCCGCGGGATGGCGGCGAGCGATCCGGTGGGTCTGCTCCGCGCTATGGCCGACCGCATGAGCCAGGGAGCGGACGCCATGCGCAAACTCGCGGACGCCGCGTCGCCGCTCTATGCGACGCTCGACGAGGCTCAGAAGCGGCGGCTGCAAGTGCTCGTCCGGATGGGCGGCCGCGACATGATGGGGCAAGGGATGATGGGCCGGGGGATGATGGGTCCCGGCCGCGCCATGATGCCCGGCGGATCCGGGGACGATGACGACGTCAACGAGGACAACCGCTGACACTCCAACCCGGATGATCCCGGGCACGCAAGTAGGTCACCTCCTCGCTCCGAGTTAGACAACGCGCTGAACCGGACCCCATAGCGGGGGCAGACGCCGGGGCCGTAACCGCCAATGGACCGTGTCGGCGGAGCATAGCTGAGGCTGACCGTCCCCTAGCGCGCCTGGCGCTTGAGGTAAGCGACGAGATCTGCAATCTCGGAACGCGTGAGCGATAGGTTCGGCATGCGTGAATGATGCGGGTTCGCTAGGAAGGCTGCGAGCGTCTTCTCATTAAAGCGCCCGGCCCCACCAATCTGAGCAAACGTCGGGACGGCGTCGGAGGCTCGTATTTGCCCGGGCGCGACAACATGGCATTCGGAGCACCAGCGCTCGGCAGTTCGCTGTCCTCTGGCACTATTGGCCGCCGCCGCCTCGCTTGCAGGTGTCATGAGAAGAGCCACAGCGACGCCCAAACACTCGCGGCGTCGAAATTCCGTCTGTATAGCCGTCCTCCGGATATTGAGAGGGCCGTACGGCAAGTTCGTCTCAGCTCGTCGGTTGACCCATGGCGTTGGATTGACCGTCACTGTCCACCTTTCAAGCTAAGGATGTAGGCGGCGACATTCGCGATTTCGTCTGCCTCCAAGATCAGGTTTGGCATTGTAGGGTGGGATGTCTGGAGGAACGCAGACAACGCCATCCCCGTCATGCCGCGCGTGTTTGCGATGGCGTCGAAAGGCGGCGCTTGCGGATTGGGGGAAGAATGCTGCCGGCGCTCCACCGCGTGACACGCAGCGCAAGCCTCCCGCGCGAACGCCAAACCCTGCTGCGGGTCACCTGTCGTCTGCGCGCTCAAGGTTGCCGGCACAACGGACAGGACAGCACCAACCGCAAAGCTCCGCAGGCGTCCCATGATCAGACCCTCGCTGTTGTCCCATTTTATTGAATGAAACAGGGGATGGCCACCGCCAACGTCCGCGTGCAGATCCCGTTCCTCGAGATGCCGCTCTTCGCAGCCGCGCCTGATCTGACATGCAAGCCGGCACAATCTTTCGAGACCCGGGATCGAGAAATGGTTCGATAGCGGCCGGGTGTTCCGGGAGCGCAACGTCATTCCGCAGTGTGCCTCACGATCAAAGCGGGCTCGGCCCCGGCAAGCGGCTCGAAACTAGAGGCCGCGCATTTTTCGGCAGAAGACCAAGATCGCGATCATTCTGGCGGAACTCACTACCGACCGACAAACAGCGCAACGCTACGCAGAACCACGGGCCTGCACCTCAAGCTCTGCCGGGCTGCATTTTTGATTTCTCTCAAGGTGGCAGACATCGATGCGTGTTTGGATCGCGCATCGGCCCCGGTCCCCGAGCGTCGTGCGCCGGGTTTCGATCGAGCGGCGCGACCGCGACGATGCACGAAGTAACGCCGCCCGCCATCTCTCACAGGAGGCGATCATGGCAGAACCAGCAACTAAGCTCCCGATCAAAGGTGAAACGTACGAGCCTGGCTCCCCTCAATCCGAATTGGCCGGCTTCGATCGCTTCTGGAGCGAGATGGATCGATTGTTCGACAATTTCGGCTTCCGCTCTGGCCGGCGGCCCTTCGCAGCTCCGCTGTCCTTCGATTTGTCTCTGCCCCGCTTCGAACGCTGGGGAAGCGTTCCTGCCGTCGACGTTTCCAAGACGGACGAACTCTACAACATCACGGCGGAGCTTCCGGGCATCGCGCCGGCTGACGTGCAGGTCAAACTATCGGACGGGCTCCTAACGATCAGTGGCGAAAAGAAGAGCGAAAAGGAGCGCAAGGACGAGGATGCCTATGTCTCCGAGCGGCGCTACGGCTCGTTCTTTCGCTCGTTCCGGCTGCCGGATGATATCGTCGCGGACAAGATCGAAGCTCGGTACGCCAATGGCGTTCTGAGTATCGCCGTCCCCAGGAGAGTAAAGGCTCAGCCGAAGGAAGAGGTCATCCCAGTCAAGGCGGCTTGACTGTGCTGGAAGCATCGGGCCGGCGCGACGGGAATTCTGTGGATGGGTCTCTCGTGGTGCTGGCCCCTATCGCGCGGGAACTCGGCGCGAGCGCTTCAACAATCGATAGTGAGAAACTCCATGATGTACGTTGTGACGCTCCATCTTGCGCGCACGGCCACTTACCTCGAGGGGTATTCGGGTTGCGGCTATGAGATCCATGCGCCGCTGGACTCGCGGCTTTATCTCGATGCGAAAGCATGGCGACGAAGCCGTGGAAGGTGCCGCGTTCGACGCTTCTGGACTAGTGAAGCCGACCGCTACGGCTGGCTGATCCATCGAGCCGGCGGGCCTGGCGGCGCGACATGGTGCATCGACTACGACGATACCAGCAAGCAGCATGACGAGCTTGGCTATCGGCTCGATGGGCATCGCTTCGGACCAGGCGATTACGTTTCGCTGAGAGCAGCCGACGGAGAGTTGCTGCCATTTCGTGCTGCCGCACTCAAGTTGAAATCGCCTCGGTCAGGAATTGCGCAACGCCTCCTCCACGCTACCTGCGCATCATATCACCGTAGGTCAGCCTGAAACGGACAAGGTACCTCCCGATGAACCCCAGCTCGACCACTCGCAACTACGCCAGCATCATGGTTTGTGTCGGCCTGTCGAGCCACGCCGAAAATCATGTCGCCTTGGCTGCCTCGCTTGCTTCTCGGTTCGGCAGCCTCCTGATCGGCATAGCCGCCGAGGAGGCAACGCTTCCCTATCTCGAGGACGGTCTGGCAACCGCACGCCCAATCCTCGTCGAGAACGCGAGGAATGCAGCCATGGAAGATTTGGCACAGGCAGAGACAAATTTCAGGCGTGGCGTTGGTCATCTGCCCGACATTGAGTGGCGTAGCAATATTCAACGGCCGACTGAATTCATCGCCAACCAGGCCCGCGCCGCAGATCTTATCATCGTCGCAAGGTCATCTTCGGGCGCTTCCCACCGAATGATCACAATCGACGCCGGCGATGCCGTGATGGAATTGGGCCGACCTGTTCTCATCGTCCCGCAAAACGGCCGGAGCATCCTGGCCCGTCGCGTCATTGTCGCCTGGAAGGATACGCGCGAAGCCCGGCGAGCCGTGTTGGATGCGCTGCCGTTTCTCCAGCGCGCCGAGAGCGTGACCGTTCTTTCCGTGGGAGACGATGCGAGAGACCAAAGCGGGGAAGACGTCTGTGCGCATCTCGCGCGCCACGGCATCACTAGTCGGCCAATGATCCGGACGTCGCTGTCAGGATCCTACGCCGACACCATCGTCGACGCTGCCTTGGAAGATGGGAGCGATTTGATCGTATCGGGCGCCTACGGCCACAACCGTTTGCGGGAATGGATTTTCGGAGGAGTCACAGGCGATCTACTTGCGGACTCGCCCATCCCGTGCCTGATGTCACATTGATCTCGAAATAAATTCCAATCTTAAATAGGTAGATATTAATCTCTGAGTTATTTTTGATTAATATCAAAGCAAAACATAACTTACTACATAAAATACAAATTGCACCAAACACAGGAGGTCGCCATGAGTGATTTGTCTCTCCGCGAAGATGTACTCAATGAGCTGGAGTTTGAGCCCAGTATCAACGCAGCGCAAATCGGCGTTTCCGCGGACAATGGCGTCGTGACCTTGTCGGGCCATGTCGGCAGCTATGCCGAAAAGCTTATGGCAGAGCGGGTCGTTCAACGCGTGAAGGGGGTCCGAGCCATTGCCCAAGAGATCGAGGTGCGTTGGCCCTACGACCAGAAGACCAACGATGACGAGATCGCGCAGCGGGCACTCAAGATCATCGAATGGGACACCACCATTCCCAACGACAAGGTCCAACTCAAGGTTCAGAAGGGATGGGTCACCCTGAGTGGTGAGGTCCCATGGTACTTCCAGAGCAGGGCCGCCGAGACCGCCGTTCGAAAGCTTTCCGGCGTCATCGGCATCACCAACGCCATCACGATCAAGCCTGCCGTCCAGGCCGGCGACATCAAGCACCGGATCGAGGACGCCCTAAAGCGCAACGCCGAATTCGAAGCGAACCAGATCCGCGTGCTTGTATCGGGTGGTCGAGTGACCCTCGAAGGCAAAGTGAAAGCCTGGCACGAACGCGTGCTCGCGGAACGCGCTGCTTGGGCCGCCCCCGGGGTGAATGCGGTCGAGGATCACTTGGCCGTGGCCTAAGCTATCTTCGACGAACCATCATGCCGGCCGAGGCAATTGGACTCGGCCGGTCCGTTCAAGCAATCTCGAAGGCTGATAGCCATGATGTCGAGGAGCGAGCATGCTTGCGACCCGGCTAACGCGACAGGAAGAGCGGAGCATTCGGCGAACCCATTCGGCCTTGATCCCAGCCTACATCATGCGCGATGACGGCAGCGTGATCAGGATCTGGCCCACCGGCCATGTCGAGCGGATAGTCACATGGCACGGACAGCGCATCTGTCTGGTCGTCAAAAGCAAGAAATTTGCCCTCGGCCATAAATCGCCGCGAAGAGCGGAGCCACTGTTCCAGCCTTAATAATGGCCTTTAAGCATTTTTGTTCGACAGTTCGTGTTCGAGACGCTCAAGAAGTTCGCCTTGCGCCGCCAGGATGCGCAGCCGCGCCTCCGGAAGCGAGAACCAGGCCGCTCGGTCAATTTCGGGAAATCGGCGGATTTGGCCGCTGCCGCGCGGCCATTCGAGCTCGACCTCACTGCTGCAGCGAAGCTTTTCCGCTTCCAGGTCGCCCCTCAGCGCAAAGGCTTCGACGACCTTCCCTCCCCGTTGCCGAATGCGTCCGAGCGGAACAAGAGGACCTGGCGGCACAGTTCCCAGTTCTTCTGCGAACTCCCGTCGCGCAGTTTCCTGCGCGGTTTCGCCCGGCTGCGGCTCGCCCTTCGGAATCGACCAAGCGCCAAGATCCTTGCGCTGCCAGAACGGGCCGCCCGGATGCACGAGAAGGACTTCGGCTCCTTCTGCCACAAGGCGATACATCAAGATGCCGACACTGCAGGAAGCCATCAAAAAAACCTCAACCGGTGCCCCAATTTGCGATGTGTCAAGGACCGGGCGACGCGTCCCGAGGAAACTCGCGACCGTCGCAACCTAGGCGGCAGAGACAATTCAGGAGGTTCACATGCCTACGAAGCCTGTCTCCAACTCCCTCGCTGCCGACCAGATCGGGGCCACCGCTATGGTCGATGAGGGAATGCAGATCGTCAAAGCGCAGCTCGCCTCGGCAACCGTGCTGCCGCAAAAGATCTGGGAAACCCAGCTCGCGATGGCCTCGGAAATCCTGGCCTTCATGGGACGCAGAATGCAGGCCCAGGCCGAGCTCTGCGCCAAGCTCGGCCGCTGTAAGGAGATCGCCCAGGCGGTCGACGCCCAGCAGGATTTCGCCAAAGGCTTCGGCGGCGCTTACGCCGACGAGGCCGAGAGACTGTCCACGCTCGCCCGCAAGAACATGGATGCCTGGACCGGGGTCGGCGCCCAGTATATGTCGGGCTGGACGGGCGCCCAGAAAGCTGCGGCCTAGCGGGAAGCCTGTCTGAGCTGACATTCTTAGTTCAGCTCAGAAGGCTCGTTCGGCGGCCTTCACCACCGCCAGTGCGTTTTCCGCGACAACGGCTTTCTCACGGCCACTGGCATGGCTAATCTGCGGTCGGACGGCGGCATTGATCACCGAGGTCGAGATCGAACCACGTTAACCGCCGCGCCACTGCCGCGCGAATCACCGGCTAAAGCGACCTCACCCGCGATCCGCCAGCAGAGTAGATCCTGGTGGGTTCCAGGCTTGTCGCTGCCGAGAAACTACCGGCTGTCCGGGCCGATATCCGGCTTTCCGATCTGCCGGAAGCGCAACGGCGGCTCGCGGAAATCGATCACGCCCTTGCCGCTCCGCTTCAGCCCGGTTTCGCCCAGCACGAAGAGCCCGATCTTTACCATCGAGGAGCCGGCATTGAAGGTGACGAGAAGCGGCTCGCTTATGCCGGCACCGTCAAAGGCTGGCAATGGGCGGCGACCAGCTTCGCCAGCGCGGCCGATGCGATGCGCGTCTTCAGGGAGTCAGCCCGGCTCGTCAGGATGATTGGCACGCGCGCACCCAGCACGAGCCCCGCCGCATCGGCATTGGCGAAATAGATCAGTTGCTTGGCCAGCATATTGCCCACCTCCAAATCAGGCACGAGCAGGATGTCGGCCTGCCCGGCAACCGGAGAGACGATCCCCTTTGTTCGCGCCGCCTCCGGGCTGATCGCATTGTCGAAAGCAAGCGGACCGTCGACCTTGGCCCCGGTGATCTGGCCACGCGCCGCCATCACAGTGAGAGCCGCCGCATCGAGCGTCGACGGCATCCGGTCGCTGACGGTCTCAACGGCAGCCAGGACCGCCACCAAAGGCTCCGCCAGGCCGAGCAGATGCAGCATGTCGATCGCGTTCTGACAGATGTCACGCTTCTGCATCAGCGACGGCTGGATGTTGACCGCCGCGTCCGTCACGATCAGCGGCTTGGGATAGGCGGGCAGGCTCATCGCATAGACATGGCTGATGCGCCGTTCCGTCGTGAGACCCGAGCCTGGCGCAACGACGGCGCCCAGCAGTTCGTCCGTATGGAGACTGCCCTTCATAAGTGCGGCCACTCGGCCCGCGACCGCGAGCTCGACGGCGCGCGCGGCTGCGGCATGGCTGTGCGGGGCGTGCTCGATCGCGATTCCGTCGAGCGTGACGCCGGCCTTCTCCGCAGCAGCCCGGATCTTCGCTTCCGGGCCGACGAGAAGCGGCTGCAACAAGCCTTCATCGCGAACCTCGATCGCCGCGAGAATCGCTTCCGGCGAACAGGGGTGGACAATCGCGGCACTCAAAGGCGGCAAGGCGCGGGCTTGCGCCACGATGCTGTCGTAGCGATCGGAGTGTTTCAGGGTCACCTCGGGAAGACGCAAGCGCGGCCAGGTCACGCGCTGCTTGGGCGCCGTCACCGTCGCCGTCCCGGAAAGGACCGTCTCGCCATTCTGGTTGGTGCAGACCGTATCCAGCACAACGGTGCGCTTCCGCGCATCCTTGCTTCGTGCCGTCACGGTGGCAGTCACGGTGTCGCCGGGCGCGACCGGCTTCAGGAAGCGCAGATCCTGCCCGAGATAGATCGTGCCTGGACCGGGCAGCTTCATGCCGAGCACGGCCGAGACCAGCGCCGCGGTCCACATCCCATGCGCGACGACGTGTCCGAACGGATCACTCGCCGCGAAGGTCGCATCCAGATGAACAGGATTGGCATCGCCCGAAACGGCAGCGAAAAGCTCGATGTCATCGGGGCGAACGATGCGGACCAGAGAGGCGCTTTCGCCGATGGCGATCTCGTCGAAGATGCGGTTCGTGAAAAGCTCCTGATCCACGGCTCACCTTTCCAGCACATAGGTCCCAGGCGCATCGCAGAGCGGCTCGCCGGCGCCTCCGGCACCGCCCATGGCGGTTGGCGTGACCTGTTCGGGCGAGGACAGCGTGCCAAGCCAATCCGTCCAGGCCGTCCACCATGAGCCTTCACGGATCCGGGCCGCCGCGAACCATTCGTCCGGACCGAGGCAGGGGTCGCCATGCTTCTTCAGCATGATCCGATAGTGACGTCCGGAATGGCCGGGCTCGCTGACGATGCCGGCGTTGTGCCCGCCGCTGGTCAGCACAAACGTCAAATCGGCATCGGTCAGCAGGTGCAATTTGTGGACGGAGCGCCAGGGAGCGACATGGTCGGCCTCCGTCGCGACGGCGAAGATCGGCGTGCGGATGTTCTGGAGAGCCGCCGGCCGTCCCTCGACGATGAAGCGGCCGCTCGCCAGGTCGTTGTCGAGATAGAGGCTGCGCAGATACTCCGCCTGCATCCGGTATGGCATGCGGGTGGAATCCGCATTCCAGGCCATGAGATCGAACATCGGGGAGCGCTCCCCCATCAGATAGTCGTGCACCAGCCGCGACCAGACCAGATCGTTCGAGCGCAGGATCTGGAAGGCCGCGGCCATCTGGTCGGCCGAGAGATAGCCGCGGTTCCACATCATGCTGTCGAGGAAGCGCAGCTGGCTCGCGTCGATGAAAAGCGCGAGCTCGCCCGGCTCGCTGAAATCGGTCTGGGCGGCGAGGAAGGTCAGTGAAGCCAGCCGCTTCTCGCCGTCGCGCGCCATGGCTGCGGCCGCGATGGCCAGAAGCGTGCCGCCCAGGCAATAGCCGGCAGCGTGGACCTTGCGGCCGGGCATGATCGCCGCGATGGCGTCGAGCGCGGCCATCACGCCGCTGTGGCGGTAGTCCTCGATGGCAAGGTCGCGGTCGCCGGCATCGGGATTGCGCCAAGAGATGCAGAAGACCGTGTAGCCCTCGCCGACGAGGTAGCGCACCAGCGAATTCTCCGGCGACAGGTCGAGGATGTAGTACTTCATGATCCAGGCCGGGACGATCAGGATCGGCTCGGCACGGACGTCTGGCGTTGCTGGCGCGTACTGGATCAACTCGATCAGGTGGTTGCGGAAGACGACCTTGCCTGGCGTGACCGCCAGGTCCCGGCCGACGACGAAGCGCTCCGTGCCGACGGGTGGCTGGCCGGCGAGCTGCCGCTGCAGGTCTTCCACCCAGTTCCTCCAGCCTTCGATGAAATTGGCCCCTCCGGTCCTGCGGGCGCGCTCGATCACCTCCGGATTGGTCAGCGGATTGTTCGAAGGGGAGAAGATGTCGAGGATCTGACGGGCGACGAAGGAGACGACCTCCTCGTGATGACGCTCGACGCCCGGCACCTCATGCGTGACGTTGTGCCACCATTGCTGATTGAGCAGGAACGCCTGCGCCAGGAAGCTGAAGGGCTGCGTGCTCCATTCCGCCGCCGCGAAGCGGCGATCGCCGGGCAGCGGCGCAATGCAGGGACCGGCGTCCGCCTGGAAGAGGCCCGACGCAAGGTGAGTTCCAAAGCGAGCGGCCTTGCGTGCGGCCTTGTTGGCGAGTTCGAGCTGCTTGCCGGGCGCGGCCGCCAGATGAACGGCCCAGTCGAGATAGGCCAGTGTCAAGGCCATCGGCGAAAACCCGCCGGTGAACTTCGCGCTCCACGCCTGCCGCATGCGGTCAATGGCCGAGAAGGCCTCCGAGCTACGCGTCTCCTCCCGGCAAGGTTGTGGTCGATGGGCGTTTCCGGCCAAACCGGCTTGCGGCGAGGAGTGCATGGCTGTCCCTTTGGAAACTGTTCGCTAGCATGCGCCCTGAGAGCCATATACTCCTTGAGCTTGATCAAGGCCGGCTCGGTATCGCGCCGGTATCATTCCGTTGCGCGTTGGCCGGAGAAGCCGATGAAAGCAATGGTTCTGACGGTTCCGGGTCGACCGCTAGTCGAGAAGCGACGCTCCGATCCAGTACCGAGGTCGGGTGAATTGCGGATCAGGGTCGAGGCCTGTGCGGTCTGCCGCACGGATCTGCACGTCGTCGACGGCGAGCTGCCAAACTTGCATTATCCGCGCGTGCCCGGTCACGAGATCGTCGGCATCCACATGAGCGACATCCCGCGCTTCGGATATGATCTCCTCTGGCACGAGCGTGAGCTGGTTTCGGTCGCCAACCTCACGCGGACAGACGGCCTGAATTTCTGTCGGTTGCGCGGCCAGGTTGGCATTGTGACGAAAACGACCGTTTATCCGCTGAAGCAGGCGAATGAGGCGCTGTCGGATCTGCGCACCGGCCGGTTGCAAGGCGCAGCGGTGCTCATTCCATGATGTTCTCGCAATTCATCGCGTCGATCGCCGAGCCCCCTCGCCCGCATGCACAGGGCTTGACCCTGCCCTCTTCGTTCCTGCGCTTCGTGCTCTGGTCGGGCGGCTGGCATCAGGCGGCGGTCTGTGCCCTTTCCGTTACCGTCTTCCTGCTCAATGCTGCTCCGATTGAAACGCAGCGGCGCATCATCGACACGGCCGTCCATGCCGGCAGCCTCTCCGCCATCCTGACGCTTGTCGCGCTGCAATTTGCCATCATCCTGACTTTCGGGTTGGCGAAGCTGGCCATGAACGTCTACCGCGCCTGGCTCGGCGAATGCGCGACACGGGATCTGCGCCTTGTGGTGACGCACAGGCTGGAGGGCATGGGCGCGGAAGACTCCGCTCTCACCAATGGGACCGGCCTCGCCATGATCCTCGGGGAAGCCGACGACGTAGGCGTTTTTGTCGGCTCAAGCCTCAGCCTTCCGACCGTCGAGATCGGCTTTCTGGCGAGCGTCTTCGTCTATCTCGCCGTACTCGACCTCAAGATGATGTTCGCCAGCCTTCTGATCCTGACGCCGCAATTCGTGTTCGTGCCGCTGATGCAGCGAGCGATCAACCGCCGCGTGGCGCAGCGGACCCGCATTCTGCGGCGCTTTGGCGACGAAATCCTGTCACCATCGAAAGTGGAATCGAGCGCACGTCGCCTGGACGAGGTGTTCACGCTCAATCTCGGCATGTTCGAGATCAAATTCTCCCTCAACTTCCTGATGAATCTGACCTATTCCCTGGGCAACCTGCTCGTGCTCGGCATCGGCTGCGTGTTGGTCGTACAAGGGCAGACCGAGATCGCCACTGTCGTCACCTTTCTGTCCGCGACCGGACGGATCGTCGACCCATGGAACGACGTTGTCGACTGGGCGCGCGGCCTCGCGATGACGACCGTGAAATACGGGCTCATCATCGGAGCGCTTGAATCCTCCCCCAGCGGAATTCCTTCTGTGGCCGCGGCCGCCTGCTGAGGTCGCGACGCGACACCAGGATGAACCAGCGATAAGACCAGAGCGTTGCGAGCAGGCGCCGCACTCTGCCGGCGCTCTTGCCCGCGCCGGGCAGGCGAATGTCCGGCTGCTGCGCGGCGGTTTCGTGACACGCTGGTCCATGGCTTGCCGTTCAAGGCGTTATTGCCACCTTAAGCACGCCGTCGCGCTGATGCGAAAACAGTTCGTAAGCGTCCTTGATGCGTTCCAGCGGATACCGGTGCGTGACAAGCGGTCCCAGATCGACCCGGCCGGACGCAACGACGTCGATCAGGCGGCGCATCCGCTCCTTGCCGCCGGGACACAGCGTGGTGACGATGCGGTGATCGCCGAGGCCTGCGGCGAAGGCGCCGAGCGGGATGGTGAGGTCGCTCGAATAGACACCCAGCGAGGACAGTGTCCCGCCTGGGCGCAGCACGCGCAGCGCCGCAGAAAAGGTCTCCTGCCGTCCAAGGGCTTCGATCGCGACGTCGACGCCTCGCCCATCCGTCAGCCGCATGATCTCGTCAACCGGATCGCCCTTCGAGAAGTCGACGATCTCGTCGGCGCCGAGCCTGCGCGCCACCGCCTGCCGCTCGGGAATGCTCTCCACCGCGATGATCCGCGTTGCACCCATCAGGCGAGCACCGGCCGTGGCGCACAGCCCGATCGGCCCCTGTGCGAATACCGCGACGCAATCGCCGATCCTGACTCCGCCGCTCTCGGCTCCGGAAAAGCCGGTCGACATGATGTCGGGACACATCAGCACCTGCTCGTCGGTCAACCCGGAGGGCACATGCGCGAGATTGACCATCGCATCCGGCACCAGCAGATACTCGGCCTGTGCGCCGTCGATCGTGTTGCCAAAGCGCCAGCCGCCCATCGCCTTGAAGCCGTGGCGCTCGCCGGGACCGTCCTGCGAATGGCAGCCGCACAGGCAGGCGGCGCTATGTCCCGACGGTGTGATGGCGCCGGCGATTACGCGCTGCCCCTCACGGAAGCCCTTCACCTCCGAGCCCAGCTTCTCAATCACGCCGACCGGCTCGTGGCCGATGGTCAGGCCGCGCGCGACCGGATACTCGCCTTTGAGGATGTGAATGTCGGTGCCACAGATCGTCGTTGTGGTGATGCGCAGCAACGCATCGAGCGGCCCCACATCCGGAACCGGCTTGTCCTCGAGCTCAATGCGGCCCGGCTCTCGGAATACGGCCGCGCACATCATCTTGGGCCGGCTCGTCCGCCTTGCACTCGGACCGGAAGGAACATCAGACTGACGCATTGGCGACATATTCGCTCTCCGAGATCGTCGTTGAGGTGTCGTGGTCCCAGCCTGCAGCGAAACCGCAATGTTGCATTTGATTCAGCGCAAGTTGCGCGAAACCTCCGCTTTTTTGACGAAAATCAAAGCAGTGAGCGTTCTTCCGCCGCTCAATGGTGGGGCAAATCGCGCTATCGACGCGGAGGTCGGCATGAACGACGTCACACCATCTTCGAGCACCGTTGCGACGGCGCAGACAACTTACGGCACTGCCTATCGCGACATCGCGGTCCATCTCGACGGTTCGCCGGAAGACGAGGTGCGTTTGGCTCATGCTGAAGCGCTCGCGGCGCGGTACACGGCCCGGATCACCGGGGTCATTACGAATCTCCTTCCGGATCCCGCCCTTTTCGCGGGTGAATTCGGCACCTCCGCGATCGGGCAATTGGTCGATGACGTCACCAAGGAAGGAGACGCCAGTGAAGAGCGACTACGGCAGCGCCTGAACCGCCTTGGGACCGCTCATGAATTGCGCCGTCTGGACGCGTTCCCTGGCCTTCTTGAACAGGCCGTCACCAGTGAAGCGCGCTGGAACGACCTCTTCATTGCGACCTGTCCGCGCGATAACGGTCACACACGCTGGCGCCCCCTGCTCGAGAGCGTCATGTTCGACGGAGGAAGAGGACTCTACCTATTGTCGCCGAAAGCCGCGTTGCGATCCCCGCTCCAAACGGTTCTGATCGGATGGACCGATACGCGGCAGAGCGCTCGCGCAGTGGCTGAGGCTTTGCCTCTGATCGCTCAAGCGACGGAGGTCCATATCGTCTCGGTCAGGGAAGAAGCCCACGGACGGATGGGAGGCGCCGAAGTCCTCGCCGACATCACGGCCCACCTTGCCCGGCACGGTGTCGAGGCGACGGCAACCGTTCTCAACACGGAGACATCCACAACCGACGCCCTCCTCGACGAAGCTCAGAGAATCTCGGCAGATCTGATCGTTGTGGGGGCCTACGGCCATTCGCGCTTCAGAGAATGGGTGCTGGGAGGCGTGACCGCGGACCTGCTCGAAAACTCTCTCGTGCCGCTTTTTCTCGCTCACTAAAGCAGCCAAAGCGGATGGTCTGCCCGGCTCTTCCGCCAGCAACCTGAGCTCCCATGTGACAGCCCGGAGCCGGAGAGTATCCATGGGTTCAACCGAACGAGAACCGGCTCCGGTAAACAGCGAAGTCGCAATCCGCGTCCGAGGCTTGGAGGTCGCATTCGGCGACAAGGTGGTGCTGGACCATCTCGACCTGGACGTCATGCGCGGCGAGGTTCTCGGCGTGATCGGCGCGTCCGGGTCCGGCAAGTCTGTGCTGGCGCGCACCATTCTTGGCCTCCTGCCCAAACGGAGCGGCGTAATCGAGATCCTCGGCAACAATCTCGATGATCTTCGGGAGAGCGAGAGACGAGCCCTTGAACAGCGTTGCGGCGTCATGTTTCAGCAAGGCGCGCTGTTCTCGTCGCTGACGATTGCCGAGAATATCCAGCTGCCGATGCGCGAACTTCTGCATCTGTCGCCCAGCCTGCTGGCGGAGATAACGATGCTGAAGATCGAGATGGTCGGATTGCCGCGCGATGCGGCTGAAAAATACCCGGCGGAGCTCTCGGGCGGCATGACGAAGCGGGCGGCCCTGGCGCGTGCACTTGCTCTCGATCCCGAAATACTATTTCTCGACGAACCGACCTCAGGACTCGATCCGATCGCAGCCGATGCCTTCGACCAACTCCTGCTGACCCTCAAGGCGAGTCTGGGCCTGACCGTGATGATGATCACCCACGATCTGAGCAGCCTTCATGCGACCTGTGACAGGATCGCGGCCATCGCGCGAGGCAAGGTGATTGCCATTGGAACGCTGGGAGACCTCCTGAGACACGAAGACCCCTGGCTCAGGCAATACTTCGCCGGCGAGCGCGGTCGCACTATCTTCGCAGATGAGATCACCGCATGACGCGCCTTTGACGGTAACGGGAGGCAACGCATGACGCCAAGGTTGCTCTTGCCCGGCTTACAGCGCAATCAAATGAAGGTATGGCGACCAAGTTCGACATCTGGGTACAAGATGGGATCGACATGCCGGCGGCCCGTGTCAGCCCCTCATTTCAACTTCTGGGCCTACTTGAATACCCTTCGGAGCACTACGAGGCGAATATCGTCCGGGAACTCGTCAATCTCGAAGCCCTGTTCACGCTCGATCTCGATTGCTTCGTGATTCTGCCGATCTTCCAGCGATTCGATTACTTTAACACCCTTGGCCTCGGCAAATTTGCAAATATGTCTGAGTAATTCCCATCCCACGCCTCTGTGCTTATATTCGCTTCGGATCGAGATCGCGACTTCTCCTCTCTCCAAAGCAGCGTCACAAGCCAACATTCCGGTGGCGATGATCGTCTTTCCGTCTTCGGTAAAGACAATGAAGTTCTCGGTCTGCCTATGATCGATTTTTGTCATAGCAGCCAGACGATCATGCCCCACCTCCCTGACCGTTGTCAGAAAGCGGAAGCGCAGATCCTCGGGCGTCACGTGCTTGAAGAACTCGGCCAGTCCCGCTTCGTCGTCGGGCCGAGCAGGCCTAACATGAAATCTGAAACCCGTTCGCGTGTTCAGACTCCGGTTCATATCATCGGTCATCATACGATTTCCTTCCATCGCTGCGCGATCGCGCAGGCTCCGCTTCTTTCCGAATTCCCTGCGGATCTCACCTCACTGCACTATGCTTGGCTCTGACGGCGTCGAGCCTTGGCGTCCGGGATTTCGGCCGACAGGTAACATCAGGACTTCTGGCGCACGAACAGATCGACGCCACGATGGTGTTCGACCATCCTACCCGGGTCAGCTATTCCATACTCGCTGAATGTCGGAAGCGCTTTGCTAAAAATCAAAGCGCGCAGCGCCAGCGCGGTAGTATCGACTTTTCTTCTGACGACCCCTTTCGGGAGCGCAGCAATGACCTCTAGGGATATCGATACAGCGGCACAGGCGGCTTTAAGTTCAGACGAGATTGCCTTGATGCAGGCGTGGTGGCGGGCAGCGAATTACCTCTCTGTCGCGCAGATCTATCTGCTGGACAATCAGTTGCTGCGCGAGCCGCTGCGGATCGAGCACATCAAGCCTCGGCTGCTCGGACACTGGGGTACAACTCCCGGCCTGAATTTCATCTATCTCCACCTCAATCGCATCATCAGGTCACGGGATCTCGATGTCCTCCTCATCGCAGGGCCAGGCCATGGCGCACCTGGTGTGGTGGCGAGTCCTGCGTCCCAGTATCGCGCCCGGATACCTTCGGTTATTCCGACGAACTCGCCAAAAGGAACGGCACGAAACTGCGTGAGTGTCGCAATAGCCTGGTCTGCTCCGTAGATCGCCTGCACCAAAGAACGGCCACGGCGCGCGTTTCATCGGTTGAGCTGTTCGACCTCCATCTCCTGTATATGCCCGGAATCGGGCAGCATCACCGAGCAGAGAGCGACGGTTCCCGCAGTGGCGAAAATCGGCCCCTTGAAACCATCTTTCGCCAGTTTCGGCAGTAATCCGCTGTGATCGATATGAGCATGGGTCAAGAGTACGGCATCGACCGAAGCGGGATCGAAGGGAAACGCCCGGTAGTTTAGCTCCTTTTCCGTCTTTGACCCTTGGAAGAGCCCGCAGTCGACAAGGATGTGGGCCTCATCTGTCCGAAACGCGAAGCATGAACCGGTGACAGCTTGAGCGGTGCCGTGAAAGCTCAGACTGATTCCAAGTCCAAGACCAATATTCGTCTCTGCCATGATTTATCTCCGGGTAGTGTTGTAGCCTATCAATCGCTCGATGAGCTAATAAAATAGCAGTCTGAACTTTATTAGAACATATTAAAACATAAGCAACAAACATAAACATTAGGAAATGAGCACGCTCTTTTCGACCAAGACACCGGCTTCGGTTCCGTCATCCCGCCCCCCTCTTACCTGGGATCCCATCGGGGCCTGCTTTGAGAACAATCAAATTCGCAGCCGTTACGCTTCTTTTGCGCTGGATCAAGGCAGCCAGAAGTGGCGGTGGGATGTTTTCCTTGGACTGCAGTGTCGCCCCGAGGAGCAAGGCCATGAACCTACGAATTCCACATAATGCCTGGGTGGTCGTATGTGACGCTCGCAAGGCGATATTTCTGCGAAACGAAGGAAACGCGACCCTGGCCAATCTGAGGGTCGAGCAGGTCAGGGAAGCCGCAGCCAATCCACCGAGCGCGGAGCAGGGAGCGGATCGGCCTGGTCGCATTCAAAACGCCGTTGCACCCACCAGCGCAATCGAGGGAACCGATTGGCATGAACTGGCTGAGAGGCAGTTCGCGCATGATACGGTTGCGGCTCTCAAGCTAGCAAATCGAGCCGTTAACCCGCGAAGCATCGTGTTGGTCGCGCCGCCGCGCATGCTCGCAATGCTTCGACAACATCTCGACGAGGAATTGCGTTCTCGCATCCTCGCAGAAGTGGACAAGGATCTGACCAAGCATCCGATCCAAGAGATCGAACGGTTGCTGAGGGCTGCATAGAAACTGCGGTTCCTGCATCTTAGGCTCGTACCAAGACGTTGCTTGGACCGGTGAGCGAGCAACCAATCTGCAGCTATCGCATCGGACCAAAAAGTGGAATCCGCTTTTCGGAGAATCCGATGCGATTACCATTACACAGATCGCCGTTACCGCGTCCGATAGGACGCGCGGCGATGCAGGAGCCATTTGATTTTTCTCAAGGACGCTTGTGCTGCATCGGCGATGATCTCCTCCCAAAAAATGGGAGGCGATCATGATTGACGGCATCAAGAATGTGCTGGTCACGATCACGGAGGAGGGCAGAGAAGAACAGACATCTGCCTTGGGCTTTGGGCTCACGCTGGCTCATGAAGCAAACGCGCATTTAACGGTTCAAGCGGCAGCCGCCCGCTTCCACGTCCCATATTCGATGATCAATGATTTTTCTCAAAGGTTGGTCTCTGCGGAAAACCGACGCATTGCGTCCTTGGCCGAGCACTTCGCTCAAACTGCTAAGGCGGAGGCCGAATTTTCGGGAGTGGTTTGTACGATTGAATCGCCGCAGCTGTACTCTTCGGGTTTGATTGAGCGGTTTCTCAGCCATGCTCGTGTCAATGACATTGCAATTCTTGACGCCGAACCATCCCGAATGGAGATCGACCGCGATTTGATTGAGGCAGGCCTGTTTGACAGCGGCCGGCCGGTGCTGATCGTCCCGCCGGGACGGAGCACATTCCTGTGCCGACGCGTTATTGTCGCCTGGGACGGCAGCGCCAGCGCCGCCCGCGCCGTTGCTGGCGCCATGCCCTTCCTCAAAGCGGCAGAGGCAGCCGAAATTGTTTCGGTGGTTGGGGAAAAGGACCTCTCAAAAACGGCAGCCGGAACTGATCTCGCTCCAAATCTTTCGCGTCACGGTATCAATGTTTCAGTTTCGAATACGTCGGTTGGCCCGACGGAGGACGTTGCAACCGCAATCCAGCGTGCAGCCACCGGCTTCGAAGCTTCAATGATCGTGTGCGGTGCTTATAGGCGCTCTCGCCTTCGGGAATGGCTGCTCGGAGGGGTGACTGAGTCCATGCTCAATAATTGTCGCCTGCCAATCCTGATGACTCACTAATTGATACAGGGGTAATGAGGCCTCAGGACGTCTTGCTTCAATGGACCGATAAATAAGCCATGCAGCCCAAGAGGCACCGTCTCTTTGCGTTTGATCAATGTGTCTCCAGCGGCATTCGGGCAATAAGATATCGTCAACTCATATCCCTGCTGTTTGCGAGGCTGACGGGGCAGCGAGATTGTCGGGAGGAGCCATGTACAGCCATCTTTTGATCCCCATCGACGGCTCGCCGCTCTCGATGGGAGCCATGCAGACTGCGATGGCGTTCGCACGGGACGCCGGCGCGGAAGTGACCGTTCTCACAGTGGTGGAGCCGTTCCACATCTTCACCGTCTCGCCCGAACAGTTGCAGGCCAAACGCGGCGAGTACGAAAGGCAAGCCAGGGCGCATGCGGCCGATCTTCTGGCGGCGGCCGAGCGCGAGGCGAAGCTGCTCGGCGTCCGCTGTGAGGTCGTCCAGGTGGAAAGCGATGACCCCTATCTCGTCATCGTCGAGACGGCCTCGAAACGCGGATGCGACCTCATCGCCATGGCTTCGCATGGAAGGCGCGGCATCGCCGCGCTTCTGCTCGGCAGCGTAACCCTGAAGGTGCTGACCCATTCGAAGGTCCCGGTTCTGGTCTACAGGTGAGGATGCTCCGCCGCGCCCGTACTGCAGTTGGCGATCGTTCGCTTTTAGGGAAGCGGCCAGCCCGTCCCGAAAGCAGCGCGGCGCGGCTCAGGAGATCGGCGGATGATGCGAACCCTTGCCCTCTCTGCATCCCATTCGGAGGCTCTCGCTTCGGGGCGTCCGATGCTCTTTGCGCTGGCGGGGAGCGACGAACTCGGCCGGTCGGTCGCGGATGAGTTCGGCGTGGTCCTTGCGGCCCATGAGGAGCGCGAGTTCGAGGACGGCGAGCATAAAGTCCGGCCGCTCGATCCCGTCGCCGGCGCAGACGTCTACGTCCTTCACAGCCTTCATGGTGGGCCGCGCGCCAGCACCAACGACAAGCTCTGCCGGCTGCTGTTCTTCATCGCAGCGCTGAAGGATTCGGGCGCAGCGCGCGTCACCGCTGTCGTGCCTTATCTCTGCTATGCGCGAAAGGACCGCCGCACCAAGCCGAACGATCCCCTGACCATGCGCTACGTCGCCTCACTGTTCGAAGCAGTGGCGACCGACGTTGTCGTCACATTGGACGTGCATAATGAAGCGGCGTTCGAGAACGCGTTCCGCTGCCGGACGGTAGCGCTGACCGCCGCGCCCGTCCTCGTCGAGCGCATCCGGAAGATGCTCGGCGATGAGCCGCTCTGCGTCGTCTCTCCTGATCTCGGCGGGGGCAAGCGCGCCGATCTCTTCCGCGCGGCGCTCGAAGCGGCCGTCGGCCGGCCGGTTGGCAAGGCATTCGCGGAGAAGTACCGCAGCGCCGGAGTGGTCTCCGGCGATCTCTTCGTGGGTGAGGTCCGCGACGCGAGCTGCATCGTGGTCGACGACCTCGTCAACACCGGCGGCACGCTCGTCCGCGCCGCTCGCGCAGCGCTGCAAGGCGGCGGACGGCGCGTGATCAGTTGCGTGGCCCACGGATTGTTCATGCAGGGGGCGTCCGAGATCCTTTCCGATCCCGCCATCGAGCGCATCGTTGTCACCGACGCCGTTCCGCCATTCCGGCTTCCGGCCGGCACCGTCCGGGACAAGCTCGAGGTGGTGAGCGTCGCGCCGCTGCTCGCTAGTACAATCGGCAGGCTGCACGATAACCGGCCGCTGACGGATTTCATGGTCTTCTGAGCAATTGCTCGAGCTGCATCGCGTCCTGGGCCGCGAGGCGCAGATAGTGGCGCGCCTGCCGCGGCCATTTCTCGGGCATCCTCGGCATCGGGTCCAGAAGATGCGCGATCGACAGCCGCGCCCTGAGCATGGCTCGATGGCTGCGATAGAATAGAAACAGGCCGGAGGCGCGGTCCTCCCCGAGCGCCGCGGCGAGATGCCGGCGGATGCGCTCCCCAGCCCAACGGGCTCCAAGCCGCTCGCACTCCAGATGCAGGAACGCAACCTCGTCGAGCGGGTCGAGCGCGCGCAGGCGGGGATCGAATTCGAGGCAATCGATGATCGTCACAGGGTCGGTCAGCCAGACGTGCTCCGGGCGCAGGTCGCCATGCGCGTCGACGATGCGGCCTGCCCTGAGGCGGGCCGCCAGCGTTTCGGCGCGTTCGCTCAGAAAGCGCTGCTGCAAGGTGACGATCCATCCGATCCGCCCCGCCGGCAGTCGGAGGCGCGGATCGCAGAGCACGCTCCTGTTCGCGCCGATCGCTCGACGCCAGTCCAAAAGATGGCGTGCTGGCTGCACGAGCACGTGGCGCGCGTGCCGATAGAACTCCCACAGCGTCGACGCGATGCGCTCGACCTGGACCGGCTGCAGCCGCCGCGTCAACAACGCGGCCTCGAGGCTCCGTTCCAAGGCGAGCCGGCGCATGACCACAAGCCAGTCGACCACCGCGCCGTCGCCATCGACGGCGAGCCCCTCTGGGGAGGCCGTCAGCGGCGCCACGGCGAGATAGACGTTCGGCGCGAGACGTCGGTTCAGCTCATACTCCGCCCGGCAGGCGGCGGCTCGCCGTTCGAGCGTCGAGAAGTCGAGATAGGCAAAGCGCACGGGCTTCTTCAGCTTGTAGACCAGGTCCTCGGTCAGGAAGACCCAGGACATGTGGGTCTCGCGCGCTTCCACGGATCGGACCTTCCCGGGAAAATGCTGCGGATCACTCAGAAACGCCACCTTGTCCTCGACCGGGACCACCGGTCGAAGCGTTTCGATCCTGGAAGCTGCGTCGAGGATGCGATCCATTGTTGCATCATAGGACCGCGGCACGTGCCGGACTTGATGCTGATCAATGCCCGGTTTCGTCCGGTGGGGATGGGATGAGGTTCAGGAGGCGTTTTCTGACCCCGGCCATCACGAGGCTCTTCATTGATGGAGCATGACCCGATGCGCTTTTTGGACCGAACCGATGCTGGGCGCAGGTTGGCTTCGGCGCTCGCGCAATACCGTGATCAGCATCCCGTGGTGCTGGCGCTACCGCGCGGCGGCGTGCCGGTCGCCGCAGAGATCGCGAACGCCCTGTCGGCGCCGCTCGACCTCGTCCTCGTCCGCAAGATCGGCCTTCCCTGGCAGCCGGAACTCGCCATTGGCGCAGTCGTGGACGGAACGGCTCCGGTCGTGGTGCGGAACGAGGCGCTCATCAGCCTCGCCGGTGTCAAAGAGAACGAGTTCCAGCGCATATGCCGCAGAGAGCTTGCGGAGATCGACCGCAGGCGGGCCCGCTACCTCGGCGCCGGCACCCAAGTGCCCGTCGCAGGTCAAACCGTGATCGTCGTCGATGACGGCATGGCGACTGGCGCGACGGCGAGGGCGGCGCTGAGGGCCATCCGCCACCGTGGGCCCCTGAAGGTCGTGCTAGCCGTGCCCGTCGCGTCGGCCGAAGCCGTTGCCGAGCTGCGGGGCGAAGTCGACGACCTTGTTTATCTCGACGCGCCGAAGCCCTTCGTGGCGATCGGCCACTTCTACCGCGACTTCGGCGAAGTGAGCGATGAGGAGGTCGTTTCCGTCTTGGCGCGATTTCCCGCCTCCAAGCGACAGGCAGGTCGCTGATCCGCCGCTTTAATCTATGGCATCGGGCCGAAAAGTGGATTCCAGTTTTCGAAAAAATCAGACGCGATAACAAAGGTGTCGATCACCGTTATCGCGTCCGGTAGGACGCGCGGCGATCTGGTCGTCGCCTGCGTCGCGCGCCGATTTGCCGGCGCCCCCCTTCCGAAGCCTCGGCGAGCGCCTTGCTCGAAGACCCCAAGGGAGAGCCTTGTCACTACAGGATTGAGCCGTTTCAAGTCAGGGCGCGAAATGACGGGTGGCTCCGCCCGGGCGGCTGCCACGGATCAGGACCGAGGCTCTGAGGGAACCCAGCGGTCTCCGTCCTTCACGTAGGAGCGCTTGACCGCGGCCCAGGCGATCCGGTGAGCGATCTCCTCGCGCTCGCTCTCGTCCGCATGCGCGGCGAAGGCATGGTTGAACGCGGCGCGGTAGATGTCCTGCGCATGTGCTGGCAGATGACCGCGCACGGAAGGTGGTAGGTCCGCATTGCGCGCATAGGGCATTGGCGGCTCTCTCCCTTCACGTTGTCGCGACCAGCGAGGCCTCGTCCATGGGGGCAGCCTAGCCGACCCCGAACTCCTCGCAGGAGTAGCCGAGCATCGAAAGCCCTCCTCCAGGAAGTCACCGATCAGCGGCGTGCCGAGAAGATACTGCGGCTCTAAGGGTCTGTCAGAAGAGCGGCGTGTCCGGAATCTTCGATGGCTCGACGTTCTCAGCAAGAGTTTCGGGAACGATCGCCGAACCGACGATCACAGCGCCATTTCAGGTTCGTTGAGCTGTCGCCTTGGCTCTTCCGGTATCTCCGTCATGGTGGCTTCGGTGAGCAGCAGGATGCTGGCGACCGATACGGCGTTTTCGAGCGCGACGCGCACGACCTTTGTCGGATCGACGATCCCTGCTTCGATGAGGTCGACATAGATCTTACGGCCGGCATCGAAACCTTCGCTGCCCTGGCTTTCCAGCATGCGGGCGACGACGACCCCGCCATCGCTCGCAGAATTCTCGGCGATCTGCCGGGCCGGGGCTTCGAGCGCACGTTTCAGGATCTGGACGCCGGTTCTCTCGTCGCCCTCGACCTTGCCTTCTTCCTCGGCAACCGCCGCGACGCAGCGCAGGAGCGCGAGGCCCCCTCCGGGCACGATGCCCTCGGCGACTGCCGCCTTGGTGGCGCTGATCGCATCGTCGAGCGCCTCCTTCCTCGCCTTCATCTCGGATTCCGAAGGAGCGCCTACGCGGACGACCGCGACCCCGCCTGCGAGCTTGGCGAGGCGCTCCTCCAGCTTCTCGCGATCGTAGTCGCTGGTCGCCCGTTCGATCTCGCGACGGATCTGCCCGATACGCGCGTCGATCTGCTTGCGGTTACCGCGGCCGCCAACGATGGTTGTGGCATCCTTGTCGACAACGATGCGCTTGGCGTTGCCGAGTTGATCGAGGCCGACATGATCGAGCTTGATGCCGAGTTCCTCGGAAATCACTTGTGCTCCCGTCAACAAGGCGATGTCTTGCAGCATGGCCTTGCGGCGATCGCCGAATCCGGGCGCCCTGACGGCGCAGCACCGGAGCGCGCCGCGCAGTTGATTGACAATAAGCGTAGCGAGAGCTTCGCCCTCGACATCTTCGGCGATCACCAGCAGCGGCCGCCCCTGCTTGGCCACTTCTTCAAGAAGTTGCACCAGATCCTGCAGGGTGCCGATCTTTCGGTCCGACACCAGCACGAGGGCGTCTTCGAGCACGGCCTCCATGCGCTCCGGGTTGGTGACGAAATAAGGCGAGAGGAAGCCGCGGTCGAACTGCATGCCCTCGACCACTTCGACGATCGTCTCCGTGGTCTTCGATTCCTCGACACTAACGACGCCCTCGTTGCCGACTTTGTCCATGACGTCGGCCACCAGCTTGCCGATCTGCTGATCGTTATGCGCCGAGATCGTCGCCACCTGCGCCTTCTCCAGGCTTGTCTTGACCGGCCGCGACAGGGCACGGAGCGCATCTACGGCGCGTTGCGTCGCGCGGTCGAGACCGCGCTTGATGTCGATGGCGCTCGCGCCGGCGACGACGTTGCGCACGCCATCGGCGAAGATCGCATGGGCGAGAATAGTTGCCGTGCTGGTGCCGTCACCGACCATGTCGCCGGTCTTCTCCGCGGCCTGCCGCAGCATGCGGGCACCGAGGTTTTCCTCAGGATCCTTGAGGTCGAACTCCTTGGCAATGGTAACGCCGTCGTTGCAGACGATCGGAGCGCCCCACTTCTTCTCGATCAGCACCGATTTCGACCGAGGACCTAAGGTAATCCGCACAGCGTCTGCGAGCAGAGCGGTGCCGCGAAGAATCTTCTCGCGCGCCGCCGAATGAAACAGGACCTGCTTATGTGCCATCTCACCGTCCTCACGGAACGTGTCAGCTATATGCGACCCGGCCAAACCGGATTTTGATCCCGATCAATAAGTGAGTTCAATTGCATTAATGGCCATGGTTTTCGTCCGATCGGATGGGCTCTCGAGCGCTCCAAATTGGCGCCAAGTATCCCTCCTTTGAGCTATGAACGTCGATGCGCCGGCACGCGTCCGCAACGACCACGACCTCAAGACCTTCCTCTTACGTGTCCTCGGCCGAAGAGCGATCGGTCAGCAGCCGTTCGATCTCGTGGGCCGAATGCTTTGTCAGGTCTTTGTCTATGTCGACGATGGTCGCGGAGCGCAACTCGTCACCGAGGTTGTGCCGGAGCGCGGTGAGCATGTGCGGGGCGCGGCGAGGACGACGCCGCTCGGCATTGGGCGGGTTTGCCGGCGCCTCCGTCACCTACCCGACCTACGGACTGGAGAGGGTCGCATCGCTCTCATTGCGCAGGCAGTTCGCATTACGGGCGACGCAGACGAGAACCCACGCATCATGGGATGCGCCCACCGATGCACGGCCTTCAACGATGGATGCGACTGGCGCAGTGTTGGGTAGCGCTCCAGGCGCGCTCTGTCGCCCTGAAGCCGGCGAGGAAAGTTCCCAACGTAACCCTTGGTGCGCAGGACCGTGAGCGACCCATTTTTCCTGATCCGCGTCCTATTGCTGCTTGCAGCCGCGAACGGCGCTCCCGTCGTTGCAAGGAAGCTGCTCGGAAACAGGTTCGGAACCCCAATTGATCTCGACTTCAAGCTGCCCGATGGCAAGGCCATCCTTGGACCTGGAAAAACCATCCGCGGTTTGCTCGTCGCGGTCATCGCGACGATGCTTGCCGCGTTCGTGCTCGGCCTCTCCGTTTCGATTGGTCTGGCGCTAGGAGCCACTTCAATGCTGGGCGACCTCATCGCCAGCTTCATCAAGCGTCGGCTCGGATTGAGGCCTCATGCTCAAGCGTTCGGCTTGGATCAGATCCCTGAGGCGCTGCTACCGCTGCTCGTTCTGCAGGACAGACTTGGACTCTCGGCGATTGATATTGGAGTGATCGTGGGAGCATTCACCGCAGTGGAGGTTATACTGTCGCGGTTGTTGTTCCGACTCGGAATTCGCGAAAGGCCTTATTGAGCTGATCTGCTGGTCGGCAATTGCTTGGGCGGCAAACGCTTGAAGTGGTGCAACGTGATTTCGGGCAGGCAGTTGAGCCGGACGTCCACGATGCAGGTGCCCGCTCCGACCGATGTGTAGCCTACCATATCGTGATAGCGCCACGCCCCGCGGGCGAATGCGCGGGGGCTGTCAGCGTCCGTCACGATCGGAACGCCCCCGGGCAAGCAGATCTGCCCTCCGTGCGTATGTCCGGACAGCATGAGATCGAATCCAGCGTGCGCCGCGTGTCGGTAGGCCTCGGGCGTATGCGACAAAAGGATGGATACCGCTGCAGGTGGAATATCATGCGCGGCCCGGTGAAAGTTCTCCATGCGATAGAAGTGCGCGTCCTCGATTCCCGCGAGGTAAATAACAGCGCCGTCCCGTTCGATTCGAGTCCACTCATTTAAGAGCAGGGCGTAGCCCATGGCTTCCATAGGTGGAACAAGCCTGATCGTATCGTGATTGCCGAGCACGCAATACACGGCTCCTTTCAGGTGCTGGCGTAGCTCTCGCAGTCTCTCAAGGGTAGCCGCGATAGGTCCAAACGTCCGGGCCCTGTAGTCGCCGGTCATAACACAAAGGTCATAGTCCAAGCCCTGGACGCGCTCGATCAGCGCGGCTGGGAAGATCAGGTTCATGTCGAGATGCAGGTCGGAAAGCTGCAGCAACGTAAACCCGTCGAACTCGCGGGGGAGATTGGCGAGAAGGACGTCGTTATGGCGCAGCTCGATTGCGAGCGCGTTACGACGCCCGCGAGTATGAAGGCCTGCCATCCGGAGCAGGGCCCGGATCAGTCCATGGATCGAGTACCAGTTTTCAAGATGAAAGAAATGCGTCCCACGTCGGAAGATGTGAGCTTCGTAGTCGCGCTCCAATCCGAGCCGCTGGCGCACGTGCAAGCGGCCGAGACGTGGCTCAAGCCCGGCGAGAGTCGCTCTCTCATCCGCCGTAAGATCGGGTGACCTCATTTGCTCAACGCGAAAGCGTACGTTCAGATCGGTCGAGATAGGGTATAGGCTGCCGCAGCATACGCCCGCGCAGCCCGAATGCAACGAGACTTTTCTCGAACCATGGCGAGTTATTCTCCTCGACGCAACAGAACTCTTGTCGAACCACTGGTCGCGAACGCCATATCAGTTGCACTAAATTCATAATTTAGCCATAGAAATCACAGTTTACGCGCAATCACTGAGACTTTATTACTTATCACTTGATTTGCATACTTCTTAAATACTCTACAATGGCTGCTATCCGCTCGTTCGTGCTGATATCCGTGCCCCCCGGAGACGTCTCCCTCCCCCAAACAGGCATCTCATAGTTCCCGTGTGCTCGAAGCGATCTTCGACCATCGACTATGCCGCGGAGAACCTCCGCCGGGTACACGCCACGATTGTTCCTGGTGAGCAGACGAAGATCAGGGGGTTGCCTTCTTAGGGCGGGGGCAACAGGCCCATTCCCGCTTCCATCTTTACCGTGGCAAGCGGCACATTTATTTTCGTATTCAGCTTGCCCGGCTTTTATTTCGCTCGAAAAGCTATGCGGAGACTGGAACTCGCTGAGAGTGAAGGCGACCACGAATGTGAGCAGATGTTTTCCTTTTGTCATGGCCAGATCAGACCTCGTACGAGCGCGTTGGTGCATATGCAGAGGATCCGCACGAATCCCACTGATTAAGAGCGGCAATTCCGTACACGGATAGCCGATCGGTTTTGAGAAAAGTCAAAAGCCTCTAACATTATACAGGCACCGACGATTCCACGCTTCATGCGCCGCTGCGCGGCAGCAGCCCGCGCATTGTGGCAAGAGTTCATGCTATCTGCCAGCATCATCGAATTCCGACCGGGGGACCAGTCGCGTCCTTTGGTCAGGTGATCCGAACTCGATCTGTTGGATCGCCGGAGGTCTTCGCCGAGAGCAGAACTGAATGAACTCACCTTGGAGTATTGCACGATAATCGTTCTGATGCGCGAAGCAGAGGTTCACTTCTGCCGCATCAAACGAAAAATCGAAGCCGAACAAATCGCGCCATGTTTGAAGTCTGATTGGTTCCGGGCCGACTTTTAGGAGCGTCTCTATTCTGATCCACCCCTGTGAATTGGTCCACCCTGACGTATTCTGATGTAGAACGGCTCCGCTTTGCGGCATCGCTGATCCGCGCTTGTGTTCCGGAGTGGTGTTCATTGCGGAAAGGGACCTTTCCATGTCGCAGATTCAGGTTATTGGCTCGACCTGGCTAAGCAGGTTTTCCAGGTCCACGCGATCGCTGCAGATGGCGAGGTCGTCGTGAAGCGTCAGTTGCGTCGATCGCAAGTCCTGACGTTCTTCTCGAAGCTTGAGCCTTGCCTTGTCGTGTGAATCAGCACCGAAGCAGGACCCAGGGCGATACGTGTCCCATCTTACTGATTTAATTCGTCAACTTGGAAGATAGCTGGGGTCCCGGGGGGGGGGGGTGGATCACCAGTGCGAAAGGGTTCTGGCACAGGCCATTGCCGTCGGATTCATACCCAAACGATCATTTCGGCTGGCCCTGTCGGCTCAGTGAGAGGCTGCCTATCTATTCGGGTGGCTACCGAGCACCGACCAACACAGCGAAATAGCGGGGAGCGCGACCGAACGATCTCAAGCCAGCCGACCGTGGAAATCCACAGCAGCTTTCCTTGAGAGTCGCGGTTCGCGTCGCCTCACAGGAGAAGCATCATGTCATTTGCCAATTTAGAAATCGGCCGGCGCAAGTTCCTTGCGACATCGTTGGCCGGCGCCGTCGCCATCGGCCTGCCGCGCGTCGCCTCGGCGCAATCCGCCCCCGCCTCGGGGAACGCGGCGGTGCGTCCGTTCAAGATCAGCATCCCCGAGGCTGCGCTTGCCGACATGAAGCGCCGCGTGCTGGCGACCAATTGGCCCGACCGCGAAACGGTCGGCGATACCTCGCAGGGGCTGAAACTGGCGACGATGAAGGCCGCCGCCGACTATTGGGCGAACGAGTACGACTGGCGCAAGGCCGAGGACTATCTCAACAACCTGCCGAATTTCATCACCGAGATCGACGGCGTCGACATTCATTTCATCCATGTGAAATCTAAGCATCGGACTGCGCTGCCGATGATCGTCACGCATGGCTGGCCGGGTTCGATCTTCGAGCAGCTCAAGATCATCGACCCGCTGACCGACCCGACCGCTCATGGCGGGACGGCGGCCGATGCCTTCGACCTGGTGATCCCCTCGCTGCCGGGGCACGGCTTTTCCAGCAAGCCGACCGAACTCGGCTGGGATCCAATCCGTATCGCCAAGGCCTGGGCCGTCCTGATGCAGCGTCTCGGCTACACCCGCTACGTCGCACAGGGCGGCGACTGGGGCAATGCGGTCACCGAACAGCTGGCGCTGCTGCAGCCTCCGGGGCTGATCGGCATCCACACCAACATGCCGGCATCGGTGCCCGACGATATCGCGAAGGCGCTCGCAGCGGGCGGCGGCGCACCGGCTAGCCTCTCGGCCGACGAGCGGCGGGCCTATGACCAGCTCGACAGCTTCTACAAGAACGGGCTGGGCTACGCGATCGAGATGCAGAAGCGCCCCCAGACGCTCTACGCGCTGGCGGATTCCCCGATCGGGCTGGCGTCCTGGATGTTCGACCATGACGTGCGGAGCATGGAGCTGGTCACCCGTGTGTTCGACAACGCCGAAGAAGGCCTCTCCAAGGAGGACCTGATCGACAATGTCGCACTCTACTGGCTGACCGGCACCGCGGTGTCGTCCGCCCGGCTCTACTGGGAGAGCAAGCTCCCCTTCTTCGCACCCAAGGGCGTCACGCTGCCGGCGGCGATCAGCGCCTTTCCCGACGAGATCTATCAGGCGCCGAAGAGCTGGGTGGAGAAGGCCTACCCCAGGCTGATCCACTACAACCGGCTTGCGAAGGGCGGCCATTTCGCAGCCTGGGAACAGCCCGCTGCCTTCGTCAGCGAGATGCGCGCCTCGTTCAAATCGCTCCGCTGACTCTCTCGAAATCGGAGCCTGGCGGCGCGCAAGACCTCGTGCGCCGCCAATTCTCGTTGCCGGCTCGCTCTTCACGATGGCCACTGCGCCCGCGCGAGGTCTGCACGGGCGCGCTGGCAGCCGCCGAAGAGCGTCTGAATGCTCTGATGGCGCGATCGGTCGGCACAGTCCAGCAATGTGCCGTCGCGCGTCGGCTGGTCAATCTTCACACGATGCTCGGTGACGGCGAGAGCGCGGTCGCCGTCGCCCTGAGAGGCTTGCAGCGAAGCGGCATCGACTGGTCCGCGCACCCGAGCCAGACGGAAGCGCGTCTCGAATGCGAGCGCTTCTGGGCGCTCCTGGGGGACCGGACGATCGAGGATATCCTGGACTTGCCGCTCATGCGGGATCCGGAGACCCTGGCGACGCTCGATCTCCTCACCAAGCTGAGCTTGCCGGCCGAGTATATCGACGAGAACCTCGTCGCGCTCAGCATCTGCAGGGTCGCCAATCTCAGCCTCGATCGCGGCAACAACCAAGCTGCGCCGGTGAATTATGCCGCGATGGGGATGCTCGCGAGCGCTCGCTTCGGCCGTAGCAGGTCCCGGGCTGAGCGGCCAAGCGAAAGCACAGACCTCGCCAGCGCCCGCTTCGTCGGGCCACAACACCTCCTTCGGAGCGCTGAAACAGATCAATGCCGGTGTCCTCGACGGATGAGGTGATCACGGGCGAGGCGCGGCGTCGTCATTGGTTGATGGAAGCGAAACTGCGGATCATCGAGCAGAGTTTCAAGCCGGGCGAGACGGTGTCGTCGGTTGCCCGGCGCAACGGGGTGGCGCTCAATCTTCTGTATCGCTGGCGCCGTCTGTTGAGCGAGCGCGGGAGGCCCGGCAGCGGTGGATTCGGACGAGCCCGTCGTCGGCAGCTCGGAAATGCGGCGGCTCGAGGAGCGGGTGTGCGAGCTTCGCGATGATCAGAAGGTTTCGTATGAGCCCGTTCGGGATAGAGCGGTCTGCTCGGACCTCGGCCAAGCAGCTCCAAGCCTTATAATTTCGCGCCCGAACGCAGCGCCTATGTCTCGTCGTCACCGGGATGGTCTGCCGCCGGCGGATTGAGATCGATGGCCGCGAGCAGCCTGTCCCGGCTCAGCCGACCGCCAGTCTCGAGCCTCTCGAAATCCGGCAGATCGCGCAGAGTCTCGAAGCTGAGCCGACGGCTGATCTCCGGCAGCCGATCAATTGAAGTCGAAGGCGTTGCTCATCAGAGGGGCCTTGGCATCCGCCTCGGTCAGCGGGGCGACATCGAAACGGGTCTCGATCAGCTTGAGCACCGCCGTCGTGTCATACAGCGCATGATCGACGAACCCCTTCTTCGCGAAAGGGGACACGATCAGCGTCGGGACCCGAACACCCGGCCCCCAGCGGTCGCGGGAGGGCGGGGCGACGTGATCCCAGAAGCCTCCGTTCTCGTCATAGGTGACGATCACACTCTGCTTCGTTCCAGCCGCCGCTGTACCAGGCCCAACTGACGCCTTTCTCCGCCAGCCGATCCCCGATCGTGGGCAGAGTTTGGACGGGAAGCAAACGCTCCGGCTTGGTCTTGTGCTCATGCGGTCCGCCGATCGGCTCCAGCGTGTTCACGGCGTAGCCGTCGGGCGTGACGAAGCCGTCCTGCACCATCGTCCCGTTGGAATCGAGCTTCGCGACGATCTTCTCCGGCGCATTCGGGTAGACCGGCGTGCAGGCGCAAACCAGCCAGAAATGGTTCAGGAACGAGCCGCCGAAGGCCGCATGGAAGAAGTTGTCGGCAAGGGTGTAGCGCTTCGCCAGCTCGAACATCTTCAGAGAGGAGCCGTCCCAAGCGGCCATGGCATAGCCCTTGGCGTCTGAAGCCAAGGCAAAACGGTCCATCTTGCCGCCGTTGATCTGCGCCTGCTGCTGGTAGAACGCGTGGATGAGGCTGCCCAACTGGTCATCGTGGACGGCGTGCAGCACGAGCTCTCCATCCCGCCCAACAAGATCCGGCCGGCGGTCCAGCAGGAGATGCGGCAGGCCGCCCGGAGGCTGCTGTCGCCTCAGTTCGCGGAAGTCGTCGAGAAAACCTCGCAGCCCTTCATCCAGTCGATCCAGGATCTGGAAACACCCTGGATGGCCATCCAGGGCCGCGTCGCCCTGATCGGCGACGCCGCCTTCGTCGCCCGCCCGCATGTCGGCATGGGCGTGACCAAGGCGGCGGCCGACGCCTGGTCGCTCGCCCGTGCCCTCGAGGCCCATGGCGACGACATCGCCGCCGGCCTGGCCGCCTTCGAGGCCGAGCGCCTGCCCTATGGGCGGGCGGTGATCAAGCGCGCCCGCGACCTCGGCGCCTACATGCAGGCCCAGCTCCTTACGCCGGCGGAGCGCGAGCTGGCCGAACGCCACCGCAAGCCCGAGGCCGTGATGACGGAAACCGCAGTTTCGACCGGCATCGCCGCCTGACGCGACGACCGCTTCCTTGCAACAGCGACAGAAAGGATGAGACCGATGACCCAGAACAGCGATTTCGTCTGGCCCAACCCTCCCGCGAACCTCTCGGCCCATGACCGCGCCGAGTTCGAAGCCAATCTCGGCCGTGGTCTCGTCGGTACGCAGCTCGTGTCCGAGACCGACCGCGTCCGGGTCTGGGCACTGGCCCTGCAGCCCGGCGAGCGCATCGGCTTCCACACCCATGTCCTGGATTATTTCTGGACCGCTGTGACGGGCGGCAGCGCGCGCTCCCAATACGCCGACGGCCGCGTGGCGGAAGTCTCCTACAAGCCCGGCGACACCCAGCACCACGCCTATGGCTCGGGCGAGTTCATGATCCACGACCTGACCAACACCGGCGACACCGAGCTCGTCTTCACCACCGTCGAGTTCAAGCAAGGGGCGAACGCCCCGCTGCCAGCCGCCTGACGCGCGCTCACCTTCCAGATTCCGGGAAACCACATGCCGATCTTGTTCGATCCGATCCGTATCGGGGCCGTGCAGGCGCCGAACCGCATCTTCATGGCCCCGCTGACTCGCGCCCGCGGGACGCGCGACCATCTGCCAACCCCGATCATGGCCGACTACTACGCGCAGCGCGCCGGCGCCGGCCTGATCATCAGCGAGGCGACAGGCATTAGCCGCGAAGGGCTGGGCTGGCCCTTCGCCACCGGCATCTGGTCGGACGACCAGGTCGCCGGCTGGACCCGCGTCACCGATGCGGTCCATGCCGCCGGAGGGCGCATTTTCTGCCAGCTCTGGCACATGGGCCGCGTCGTGCACCCGAGCCTGCGCAACGGCGCCGCGCCAGTCTCCTCCTCGTCGACGACCGCCCCGGGGCTGGCCCACACCTATGATGGCAAGCAGCCCTACGCCCAGGCGCGCGCCTTGGAGATCGGAGAGATCCCGCGCGTCGTCGAGGATTACCGCCGGGCAGCGGACAACGCACTGCGCGCCGGCTTCGACGGTGTCCAGCTCCATGCCGCCAATGGCTACCTGATCGACCAGTTCCTGCGTTCCAGCGCGAACCTGCGGATGGACGCCTATGGCGGCTCGATCGAGAACCGCACGCGCCTGCTGCGCGAGGTCAGCGAGGCGGTCGCCGGCGTCGTCGGAGCCGACAGGCTAGCGGTGCGGCTCTCGCCCAATGGCGAATCCCAGGGCGTGAACGATCCGCAGCCGGTGCCGCTCTTCCGCGCGGCGGCGCAGGCCCTGTCCGCGCTCGGCATCGCTTTCCTCGAACTGCGCGAGCCGCCGCCCAACGGCACGCGCGGCAGACCCGATCACCCGCCGATGGCGCCGGTGATCCGCAAGGCGTTCGACGGGCCGCTGGTCCTGAACTCGGATTTCGACCTGGCGCGCGCCAGCGCGGTCATCGCCGCCGGCGAAGCCAACGCGATCACTTTTGGGCGTGCCTTCCTGGCGAATCCGGACTTGCCCGAACGCTTCGCGATGGGCGCTGCCCTCAACCCGGACGACATGGAAACCTGGTATTCGCAGGGCGCCGAAGGCTATCTCGACTATCCCGCCCTCACCTCCTCGGCAGCCTGACGCGGCCGGGACAGCTTTTGCCCTGACAGGGACCGCGCCGGGCCTTCCCGACGCGGTCGTTTTTTGCCTGCTGATTTTTCATGGAACACGCGGTCATCCTTGGCTTTGCCGGGACAACAGCAGGTCAAACGGCGAGGTAGAGTTCCTGAACGGATTGGTCCGCCAGCATGGCCTGCGCGGTGTCGGCATGGACCACGGCGCCGCTTTCCATCACATAGGCACGGTCGGCGATCGCGAGTGCGAGCCCGACATTCTGCTCCACGAGCAGAACGGTGGTGCCGCGCTGCGTATCTCTGCCTTCCGGAACCCTTCGTCCTGAAGGCCGAGGGGCTGAGCGTCGACCAGGCGGCGATGGTCGAGTTCCTGGCGATCGGCGCCCATGCGGTCGCGCGGGCCAGCACCGGAGCGGGCGACCGGGTGCTGATCGCCGGAGCGGGGCCGATCGGGCTCGCGGTTGCGATCTTCGCCCGGCTCGAAGGGGCGGAGGTGACGCTGATCGACGGCCGCGCCGACCGGCTCGCCTTCGCCCGCTCGCATCTCGGCATCGCCTCCACCGTCGAGCTCGGCGAAGGCGACGTCGATGCGCTCTCGGCCCTCACCGATGGCGAGTTCTTCGACACCGTCTTCGACGCCACCGGCAATCCCAAGGCGATCGAGCGCGGCTTCGGCTTCGTCGCTCATGGCGGCAATTATGTGCTCGTCTCGATCGTGGCGGGCGAGATCAGCTTCTCCGATCCCGAATTCCACAAGCGCGAGACCACGCTGCTCGGCAGCCGCAACGCCACGATCGGGGATTTCGAACGCGTGATGGCGGCCTTGCGCGCCGGTGAGGTGCGCGACGCCCTGATCACCCATCGTATGCAGCTGGCCGACGTACCTCGGGCATTCGCAAGCCTGACCGATCCCGCCGCCGGCGTCGTCAAAGCGCTCGTCGAGGTCGCCTGAACGCGCAGCTCCGGCCGTCTCGTGTTTCCTGCACGGCAGGTCCGGGGCTGTCGGCGTGATGGCCGGATCGCTGGCGCCGCGCGATCATGCCGAGCGCCAGTTCGGCTTCAATCAGGCTCTGACGGTCGAGTATCCACGACTCACCGTCTTCCCAGCGGTCGAGGGCAAGGACGACAACGAGCTCACCTGCCGCGCCAGCGTTTCGCTGCTGCGCGAGAAGCCCGACCTCATCGGAATCTACAATGTCGGCGCCGGCAATCGCGGCATCGCCGCAGCGCTGAACGAAGCGGGCCGCAGCAGCGCCATCGTCTGGATCGCCCATGAACTCACCGCACACACCCGTCGCTTCCTGGTGCGCGGCGAGGTCGACGCGATCATCAGCCGGAACCTCGGTCACGAGGCGCGCTCGGCCGCACGCCTGCTCCTCGCATATTGCTCTGGCGATCCGCTGTTTCCGGATCAGGAGCGCATCGGCATCGATATTTTCCTGCGGGACAATCTCCCTTGATCAACAGGCTTTGAATGCTCACTTGCCGAAGTAAGCTATCAAGAAAAAGCTATAAAAATCAGCGTGATAATCATTCTATATCTAACCTTCTGATATGGATCATATCCGCCGTTGCCCCGATTTTGGGCGGCGCCTAAGCTCCCGACCATAAAGGGCGAGAAACGCCCCGTTCAGGGAGGTGACGATGACGCGTTTGCGCGCCTGGCTGCTTGCGGCTGCGCTATTGGCTGCGACAATGCCGCTCTCACCCGCGCCGGCCACGGCGCAGGGCATTCCACAGAATATTCCCCGCAATGAGCTCCTGATCCTCGAAAATCCGGAAGGGACGATCAAGAACGCCGGCTGGTTCAACATCTGGGCGATCAACGCCGGTAGCCAGTCGAACGGGCTGCAGCAGGCGGCGCTCGACACCCTCTGGTACATCGACCCCGAGAAAGGCCTCGACGGCCCCTGGTACAATTCGCTCGCCGCCGACAAGCCGGTCTACAATGCCGACTTCACCGAGATGCAGGTCAAGCTCCGGCGCGGCCTGTTCTGGAGCGACGGCGTGGAGTTCAGCTCCGCGGACGTCAAGGCCACCGTCGACATCCAGGTCAAGAACGCGAACATGCGCTTCTCCGCGGTGCTGGCGAACAACGTCGCCCTCGTCGAGGCACCCGATGCGGAAACGGTGATCTTCAAGCTGAAGAAGCCGAATTCCCGCTTCCATACCAATTTCACGGTCCGCTGGGGCGCGATCTGGATCCTGCCGAAACACGTCTTCGACAAGATCGAGGACCCCCTGAAGTTCGACTTCAACAAGCCGGTCACGCTCGGCGCCTATACGCTGCACTCCTTCGACCCCGACGGAAAGTGGTACATCTGGCAGCTGCGCGAGGACTGGCAGCGCACCTCGCTCGGCAGCCTCGGCAAGCCCGGGCCGAAATACCTCGCCTATATCGACCCGGGGCCGCCGGACAAGCGCGTCATTGCCCAGCTCAATCATGAGCTCGACGTCATCCACGACATCGCGCCGGAAGGCATGTTCACCCTGGCGAAGCAGGACAAGGGCACCCGCGCCTGGTTCAAGGGCTTCCCCTACGGCCATCCGGATCCGACCCTGCCGGCGGTGATCTTCAACACCCAGAACGAAAACCTGAAGAACCGCGACGTCCGCTGGGCACTGGCGCTGATGATCGACGTCAAGGCGGTGTCGATGGCGGCCTATCGCGGCGCCGCGACGATCTCGGCGATCGCCGTTCCGCCGACCGGCATCCATCCGGAGGCCTACCACAAGCCGATGGAGGCCTGGCTCAAGGATTTCGAGATCGACACCGGCAAGAGCAAGTTCAAGCCTTACGATCCGACCGTGGGTAAGCAGATCGCCGACCTCCTGCGGCCCTCGATGGGTGAGCAGATCCCATCCGACCCCGCCGTCATCGCCAATTCCTTCGGCCTCGGCTGGTGGAAGACCAATGTCGCGGCGGCCGGCGAATTGCTGACGCGCGCCGGCTTCCGCAAGCAGGGCAACCAGTGGCTGACGCCGGACGGCAAGCCCTTCGTCGTCAGGCTGATGGTCGAGGGTGACCTGAGGCCGGTGATGACGCGCGCCGGCACGATGATCGTGCAGCAGTGGAAGCAGGCCGGCATCGACGCTCGCATCGACGTCGCGCAGGGCACGCTGCTGACCCGCCGCGCCGCCGGCGACTTCGACAGCTTCATCGGCTGGAGCGTCGAGACCTGGGGCGGGCACCAGGACCTGTCCTATTTCATGGACAGCTGGCATTCGCAGTTCGTCGCGCAACCCGGCCAGCCGCAGCCGCTGCGCAACTGGCAGCGCTGGTCGCATCCCGAGCTCGACAAGATCATCGAGGACATCCGCAGGATCGGCTTCGACGATCCCAAAGGCGTCGAGCTCGGGCGCGACTACGTCAAGCTGATGACGCGCGAAATGCCGATCATCCCGCTGATGGCCTACAACGTCTTCACGGCGATGGATCAGACCTACTGGACCGGCTACCCGACCTCCGACAACCCTTACGCCAACCCGGTCACGAACTGGGGCAACTCCCGCTACATGTTCGTACGGCTGAAGCCGACCAAGTGATCCGGCAGGGGCCGCGCCTCGAGGGACGGCCCCGCCTCCTTCCCAGGACAATCGCCAGCCGGCGCGCGGCACTTCGCCGCCGGCCAGGTGGAGCTTTCGGGGTCGCATGAACGCTTACATCGCCTACCTCGCGAAACGCTTGGTCCAGTTCGTCGTGGTCGTCTTCATCGGCGTCAACCTGGCCTTCGTGATCACTCATGCCTCCCCGATCGACCCGGTCGAGCAGTCGATCTCGGCTGTGACCTCCTTCGGCAGCACTTCGCCCGAGGCGATCGCGGCGATGCGCGCCTCGCTTCAGGAGCTTTATGGCCTGAAGGGAACGCCGAGCGAGCAATACGTCACATTCTGGAGCCGGGTGCTGCTCGGCGATTTCGGCCCCTCGCTCTCCGCCTTTCCCACGCCGGTCTCGACCCTGATCGGCCGGGCGCTGCCCTGGACCGCCGGGCTGCTGATCGTCTCGACGCTGATCAGCTGGGTGCTCGGCAATCTGCTCGGTGGCCTCGCCGGCTATTACCAGCGCAACCGCACACTGAAGCTGATGGGCGTGATCGCAATGGGCATCCACCCGATCCCCTATTACATCGTCGCGCTAATGCTGCTCGTCGTCTTCGGCTTCCTCTGGCCGGTGCTGCCGATCACCGGCGGCTCCGCGATGAACCTGCCGCAGGGCTGGAACTGGGCCTTCGTCTCCAGCGTCCTACTGCATTCGATCCTGCCCGCGCTCTCGTTGATCCTGATAGGTCTCGGCAGCTGGTTCCTCGGCATGCGCTCGCTGGTCTCCAACGTCGTGACCGAGGATTACGTGGTCTATGCCGAGATTGCTGGGCTCGACAGCCGCCGCGTGCTCGGATCCTACGTCATGCGCAATGCGCTGGCGCCACAGGTCACCGGGCTCGCCATGTCGCTCGGCGGCATCTTCAACGGCGCGGTGATCACAGAGAAGGTCTTCGGCTATCCCGGGGTCGGCACGCTCCTCGTCGACGCGGTCTATGCCGGTGATTACGGGCTCGTTCTTGGCGTCACGACCGTCTCGATCATCGCCGTCTCCATCGGCGTTCTCATCATCGACCTGCTTTATCCGCTGATCGATCCGCGTGTGGAGCTGCGTTGATGCTGACCATCCTGCGCGACCTCCTCCGCTACAATATCGAGTTCCGGATCGGCCTCGTGCTCGTGTCCGTCGTGCTGGTCATGGCGGCGCTGTCCTTCGTTGCTCCCTATCCTCCGGGCGATGTCTATCTCGTGCCGCCCGATCTGCCGCCCTCGTCCGGCCACTGGCTCGGCACGACCTCGCGCGGACAGGACGTGTTCTGGCACCTGACCTTCGCGATCCGCAACACGCTGAGCTTCGGCATCATGGTGGCGCTGCTGTCGCGGGTCATAGCCCTCGTGGTCGGGCTGCTCGCCGGCTACAGCGGCGGCTGGATCGACCGGGTGCTGATGTCGATCAACGACACCTTCATCATCATCCCGCTGTTCCCGATTCTGATCCTGTTCTACTTCGTGCTGCGCGACACGATGTCGACGCCGCTGCTCGCCACCATCATGGCCTGCCTCGGCTGGGCCTATGACGCCCGCCTGATCCGCTCGGTCGCGCTCAGCCTGAAAACCCGCGAATTCACCCAGACGAGCATCTTCTCGGGCATGAAGACGCACGAGATCCTGGCGCGCGAGCATCTGCCCTATGTGATGCCCATCGTGTTCTCGACCACGATGAACAACATGAACTGGTCGATCGGCATCGAGGTTACCCTCGCCGTCCTCGGCTTCACCGACATCAACACCCCGACCATCGGCGGCATGATCTACTGGGCGAACCAGCACACGGCGCTGGTCGCCGGCATCTGGTGGTGGATCGCCTTCCCGGTTGGGCTGGTGGTGATGACCTTCGTCGGCCTCTTCCTGCTCGCCGTCTCGATGAACGAATACATCGACCCGCGCAGCCGCCTGGCAAGGATGGGGGGCAGCCGATGACCGGCGCGGCCGATCAGACGCCGGTGCTGGAGGTCCGCGACCTCCAGGCGCATTTCCGCACCCGCTATTTCGGCGTCAATCGCGAGGTCCGGGCGGTTGACGGGGTGAGCTTCGATGTTCGCCGCAACGAGATCTACGGGCTCGCCGGCGAATCCAGCTCCGGCAAGACGACGCTGGTGAAGACGATCGCAGGACTGCTGAAGCCGCCACTCGAAATGGTCGGCGGGTCGGCCCGCTTCTCTTTCCTGCCGGAATGGGATGCGATCGGCCGGGCCCCGCAAGAGGTCGTGCGCCGTATCCGCTGGCGTCACCTGTCCTACATCATGCAGGGCTCGATGAACGTGCTGAATCCGCTCAGGCGGATCAGATACAGCTTCCGCGACTTCGCCTGGCGCCATCTCGGCGGCAGCAAAGCCGAGTTCGACGCCAGGGCCGAGGCGCATCTGGAACGCGTCAAGCTCGACCCTTCCGTGCTCGAGGCCTATCCGCATGAGCTCTCCGGCGGCATGCGCCAGCGTGTCACGATCGCGCTCGCGACGATCTGCAAGCCGGAATTCATCATCGCCGACGAGCCGACGACAGCACTCGACGTCGTGGTGCAGAAGGACGTGCTGACGATGCTGCGCGCCATCCAGCGCGAGATGGGCTCAAGCGTTCTGTTCATCACGCACGACATGGGCGTGCATGCGGCGCTGACCGACCGGCTCGGCATCATGTATGCGGGGCGGCTGGTCGAGGATGGCGAGACGGCCGAAATCTTCGCTGAGCCGCTGCACCCCTATACGCGGCATCTGATCGCGAGCCTCCCGCGCATCGGCGACGTCAAGCAGCGCGAGGGGCTCGAGGGCACCCCGCCCAGCCTCGCTGCCCCGCCACCGGGCTGCCGCTTCCACCCGCGCTGCCCGCTTGCCATGCCCGTATGCGCGACGACAGTGCCGGCGATGATCGCGACTATGCCTGGCCATCGCGTTGCCTGTCACGCCGTCAATCCCGGAGCGGCGACATGAGCGCGCTGCTCGAACTCGACAAGATCAGCAAGAGCTTCTCGCGCGGCGGGCTGCTGTCGACGCAGCGCATCGACGCCGTGAAGGAGGTCAGCTTCGCGTTACAGGACGACGAGCCCGAGATATTCACCGTGATCGGCGAGTCCGGCTCGGGAAAATCGACGCTGGCCCGCATGATCCTCGGCATCCATGCGCCGAGTTCCGGCCGGATCAGGCTCGCAGGGCGCGATGTCGCAGCCTATGAGCGCCGGGCCTTCATGGCCGAGGTGCAGCCGATCTTCCAGAACCCGTTTGAGGCCTTCAACCCGCTGAAGCAGCTCGACCGCTATCTGTTCATGACGGCGGAGCGCTTCGGCGGCGCCTCCGGCCGGAAGGCCGCCGAGAAGCAAGCGGACGAAGCGCTCAGGCAGGTCGGTCTATCGCTGGCCGAGATCAGCGGGCGCTTTCCGCATGAATTGTCCGGTGGCCAGCTCCAGCGCGTCGCGGTCGCTCGTGCGCTCGTCGCGAAGCCCAGGCTGATCGTCGCCGACGAGCCGGTCTCGATGGTCGACGCCTCGCTGCGCATGTCGATCGTCAACCTGTTCGGCCGGCTGCGCGACGATCTCGGCCTGTCGATCATCTACATCACCCACGACCTCGCCACCGCCTACTACATCAGCGACCGGCTGATCATCATGCAGAAGGGCATCGTGGTCGAGGAAGGGTCGGCCCGCGCCGTGCTCTCCGCCCCCACCCATCCCTATTCCCGCCAGCTCCGCGACGCCGTGCTCACGCCCGACAGCGCGGGAGCCTTCCGTTTCACCCATTCCGCGAAAGCCATTGCAACACCCGGAGCCAGCTCATGAGACAAGCCAGCATCACCTTCGACCGCGCCTTCGCCATCGGCGAGACCGATCCCCGGCTGTTCGGCGCATTCGTCGAGCATCTCGGTCGATGCGTGTACGGCGGCATCTACGAGCCCGGTCATCCGACCGCCGACAAGCGCGGCTTCCGCAAGGACGTGCTCGACCTCGTCACGGAACTCGGGCCGACGATCATGCGCTATCCCGGTGGCAATTTCGTCTCGGGCTATAATTGGGAGGACGGCGTCGGCCCGGCGAAGGATCGCCCCGCCCGGCTCGACCTCGCTTGGTTCACCACCGAGCCCAACAGCTTCGGAACCAACGAGTTCATCGACTGGTGCCGCGCGGCGAAGATCGAGCCGATGCTCGCTGTCAATCTCGGCACGCGCGACGGTGACGCGGCGCGCAATCTCGTCGAATACTGCAATCATCCAGCCGGCTCGGCCTGGTCCGACCTGCGTATCAAGCACGGCTGGAAAGAGCCGCACGACGTGAAGTTCTGGTGCCTCGGCAACGAGGTCGACGGCCCCTGGCAGATGGAACACAAGACGGCGACCGAATATGGCCGTGTCGCGCACGAAGCGGCGAAGATGATGCGCTGGATCGACCCGTCGATCGAACTCGCTGCCTGCGGCTCGTCGGGTCGCAACATGCCGACCTATGGCCGCTGGGAAGACGAGGTGCTGGAGCACACCTTCGACCAGGTCGAGTTCATCTCGCTGCACACCTACTTCAACAACTATGCCGGCGACACCAAGGCTTTCCTGGCCAGTCCCGACCTGATGGACAACTTCATCGAGGAGGTGGTCGCGATCTCGGACGCGGTCGCGGCACGGCGGCGCTCGGACAAGCGCATCATGCTGAGCTTCGACGAGTGGAACGTCTGGTACCGCACACGCCGCGTCCGGGCCGATCGCGTCAAGGAGGGCTGGCCGGTGGCCCCGCCCATCCTCGAGGAGATCTATTCCATGGAGGATGCTCTGGTCTTCGGCGGCGCCTGCATCTCGCTCCTCAACCATGCCGACCGGGTCAAGGCCGCCTGCCTCGCGCAGCTCGTCAACGTCATCGCGCCGATCATGACCGAAACCGGCGGACCGGCCTGGCGTCAGACGATCTTCTGGCCGTTCGCCCAGATGAGCCGTCTCGGGCGCGGCACTGTGCTCAAGGCCATCGTCAAATCCGAGAACTACCAGGCCAGCTACTTCGATCCGCGCGGCAAGCAGGATCTCTTCTATCCGATCGACGCACCTTATCTGAAGGCGTCGGTGGTGAGCGACGACAAGGGCGTCTCGCTCTTCCTGCTCAACCGCGACCTGGAACAGAGCATCGACGTCGCGATCGATGCGCGGGGCTTCGGCAAGCTCAAGGTCACGGAAGCGACGGAGCTGCACCATAGCGATCTGAAAGCGGTCAACAGCAAGAAGGAACCGCTCAAGGTCAAACCAGCGACGCTGAAGGCTGTATCCACGAAATCGGACAGGATCGCTCTGGAATTGCAGCCGGCCTCGTGGAATGTGATCCGGCTCGAAAGCTGACAGAATGGCGCCCGCAAAGGTGGACCAGAGCCCGACAGCCTCAACTCGCAGGCGCCGCCGCAACGGCGGCGGCGGCGCGCCATGGGCCGAGGGGCGGCAGGGCCAGGGTTTCCTCGTGGTTGATTCGGGGCGGCAGTATCAGGTGCTGCGCGGCCTGGCCTCCCCGGTCAGGCTTCGCATTCTGAAGCTGCTCAACCGGCACGGCCCCAAGAACATCAACCAGATCGCCGAGGCGCTCGGCCTGCCGCAGTCGACGATCGCGACTAATGTCCAGGTGCTGGAGGAAGCCGAGCTGATCTCGACCTCGCTCGGCAAGGCTGCCAAGGGTCAGCAGAAGATCTGTGCCGCGCGCTATTCCGAGATCGTCGTCAATCTCGATCCGGACGACCCGAGCCGCGAGAACAACGTTGTCGAGGTCGAAATGCCGCTCGGGCTCTATACGAGCTCGAACGTCTCGGCGCCTTGCGGCCTCTGCTCAACCCAGCGAATACTCGGCGTGCTCGACGTCCCCGAGCTTTTCCTCGATCCGCGCCGCGTGCAGGCGGGGCTGATCTGGTTTGGTCGTGGCTATGTCGAATACAAGTTCCCGAACAACGCGAAGGTGCTGAACCGGGCGATCACCGCGCTCGAATTCGATATGGAGATGTCGTCGGAGGTGCCGGGCACCAATGCCGACTGGCCGTCCGACATTAGCCTCTGGGTCAACGGACACAAGGTCGGCACGTGGACCTGCCCTGGCGACTATGGCGATCGGCGCGGGACCTACACCCCGCCCTGGTGGAAGCTCGAAGGCTCCCAATACGGCATTCTGACGACCTGGCGCATCACGGCCGAGGGCACCTTCCTCGGCGAGCGTCGACTGGGCGACGTCGTCCTGACAGATCTCGATCTCGATCGCCATCATTCGATCCGGCTCCGTATCGGAATCGATGAAAAGGAAGGTCGGCCGGGAGGTGTCAATATTTTCGGGCGCGGCTTTGGAAACTACAACCAAGACATCAAGATGCGACTGCATCTGAATAGTGTGAACGCTTTACCTCATGTTGTAAGCTAGCGCTTCCAAACAGCAGACCATCCGAACACTAAGCTGCCCAAGTGCAGAACTTCTAATTTTTTGGATCTGCTCGAGGAGGGCGCTCTCGATGGCCAAGCTCTGCTGACCTGTCTCGTCCTCGGCTACGAGATCGCGACGCGCGCTGGCATCGCCCTGCGCGCCAGCGCCGCCCTGCAATTGGACGCTGGGGCGCGGATCGGGCCTAACGGCAGCGCGTTCGATTTCATGAGATCAGCAGAGCCTCGCCAAGTCTGACGCGGCTGATCGCATCCTGGGATACGGGGCAAACCTGACCATCGAGCAACTGCACGAGGTCATGGCCTGCATCACCTTGACTCGATCCGCTCGGCTGGCTCATTCCCGTGAGGCATGGGATGGCAGCCGCCCGCGCGATTTGCGGCGCCGCCATGCTCGTCCCCGACATCCGCACAACGCCACCGCTGCGGGTTCCAGCAGCAAGCACGCCTTCAAGTGCGGAAGATGCATCTGAGGCAGCGGACAGATGGACTCGCCCCGGTCGGCCTGAGCGTGAATATCCGGGACGTCTAGCCAAACTCAAAGACGCGGTAGATCCTCCAGGCGCCAGGCCGCTCGCTCGCGACGGCCAACTCGTTGAGCGTGAGATAGAAGGGCGCCGCGGGTGGTCTTGACCTCAATCAGGGTCTCGCGGCCGTCCTCCTCGAACGACCGAATGTCAAAGCCCGCGCCGCACGCGCCGGGGGCGCACGCGTCAGGCGAAGAATGAGCGGCTCAACGCTCGGCGGCCGCGAGCCATTGCTCCCAGGCGATCTGGACCTTCGCGCCTGTGCCTCTAAGAGGTTCGGGAGGTAGCCAATTCGGGCCGCTCTGCGCCAGCCGGTCGCTCAGCAGCGGTGATTGTGAGCCACAGGCCAACTCCGCCAGCAGTTTTCCCTGAATGGTACCGCGCGTAACACCTGCCCCACCGCATCCCGCAGAGACGAACAATCCGGGCTTGACCTGCCCGAAGAGGAAGCCGCCGTTATGTGTCACAGCGGTCAACCCTCCCCAGACATGTTCGAACGCGTGGGTCCGCATGGCCGGGAAGCGCTTGCGATGGAGCGCCGTCAGCATAGCCCGGACCGCAGCGGGCTCAAGCTCGCGCTCGTAAGAGTCGCCGCTTCTGATCAGCAGGCGCCCCATCGTCTTACGCATCGTGGTGCCCATCCGATGTGCGGGTAAGGCGCCCCATTCGGGGCTTTTACCGAGGAGATCCAGTTGCTCCCCGTCGAGCTCCGGTGTGAAGGCGCCATAGGTGTAGATGCCGATCATCCGGTCGCGGGCGAGCCCGAAGGCGCGGGCGTGCAGGTTGTTGGTGACGAACACCCTGTCAGCGATGAAATCGCCCCGGCTGGTTCCGACCGTGAAATGCGCCGCGCCGCTCAACGACTCCACCGTAGTGTTCTCAAGCAACGTCACGGCGGCAGGCAGGCTGTCGGCAATACCTCGATGAAGCGCGGCTGGTTGGACCAGAGCGCGGGTCAACGACTGGATTCCATGGCAGTAATAGGGGGTTCCAAGAATGCGCCGCAGGTCCTCGGCAGAAAATTCTCTCGTCTCGATGCCCCAGGCTTCATAGCGCCTGCGTGTCTCACGGAGGGATCTTTCGCCGCGGGGTGTCGCCGCAGCCGTGATGGCCGGCACGGTTTCCTGCCAATTGCAGTCGATCGAATGCGTGGCGACAAGTTCGCGCAACCAGTCCACTCCCGCCTGAACCAGCGCAATCTGTCGAGTGGCCCACTCGCCGGCAAAACCAGCCGCGCTGGCGCTCGGCTCGCCGGGATTGATCAGCAGATAGCCGGAGTTCCGGCCCGAGGCGCCCTCGCCGACGGTAGAAGATTCGAGAAGGAGCGTCTCTTCGCCCGGAACGAGTTCCGCCAGCCGTCGGGCAGCAGCCAGGCCGGTATAGCCTGCACCTACAACGACGTTCCTGAAGCGACGATCACGCGGAACCTGCTGCCGCGCGATGCGCCGCGGTAGCAGCGCATTCCAGCCGGACGGGGCCTTGTAGTTCGGAGCTTTCGTTGTCGTCGTCATGTCTCGCCAAGCCGTGAAACAGGATGCGGCGCCCCCCGGCATTCGCGAAGGCCGCCAGCCGTAAACGGGCAGCGCGGCAGGTCAGACAGCCACGACCTCGCGCGCGAAACCCGGCACCGCTGCCAGCAATTCGCGTGTGTAGGACGCTTCCGGTTCCTCGAAGACGTGCCGCGACGGGCCGATCTCGACGATCCGGCCGCGTTGCATCACCGCGATGCGATCGCAGATGTTGGAGGCAACGCGCAGATCGTGCGTGACGAAGATCATCGCGAAGCCCAATCGCTTCTGCAGATCCTCGAACAATCGCAGCACCTGCGCCTGCACGGAAACGTCGAGGGCCGAGACGGCTTCGTCCGCGACGATGACCGAAGGCTCCATGGCAAGTGCACGCGCGATGCAGATGCGCTGGCGCTGACCGCCCGAGAATTCATGCGGAAAGCGATCGAGCGCATCGCGCCTGAGCCCGACGAGCTCCATCAGCTCCTCGGCACGGGCCAAGGCCTTCGCGCGCGATACGCCGTGCTGAACCGGCCCCTCGATCAGGGATTGCCCGATGCGGCGCCGCGGGTTCAGCGACTTGTACGGGTCCTGGAACACCATCTGGATGTGGCGACGCATTTCCCGGAGCTCCGCGCCACCCAAGCCGGCGATATTGCGCCCCTTGAAGAGGATGCGACCGGAATCCGGCGTCTCGAAGCGCAGCAACGTCTTGGCGAGGCTGGTCTTGCCAGAGCCGGATTCGCCGACGACGCCCAGAGTCTCTCCGGGCGCGAGGCGGAAGGAAACGGTATCCAGAGCGCGGGTCTCTCGCCGCGCGCCGAGGAAGCTGGTGCTGCGATAGGTCAAGGACAGCTCCTCGACCTCAAGAACCGGCTGGTCGTTCCCTTCCGGCTCCGTCCGATAGCGAAAGCGTGGCACCGCCTCGATCAGTGCGCGGGTGTAGGGATGCTCCGGCGCTGTCAGCACCTTGTCTGGCGCACCACGCTCCACGACCTCGCCCTGTCGCATGACCACGACGTGATCCGCGACATCGGCGACGACGCCGAAATCATGGGTGATCATCAGGACACCGCTGTCGTGCTTGGTCAAAAGCTCACGGAACAGCCGCAGGATCTGCGCCTGGGTGGTGACATCCAGCGCCGTGGTCGGCTCGTCGGCGATGATCAGCGCCGGCTCCAGCGCCAAGGCCATCGCGATCATCACGCGCTGGCGCTGGCCACCGGAAAGCTGATGCGGATAGGCTTTCGCCAGCTGTGCCGGGTCAGGCAGATGGACGTCCGCCATCAACTCAATGACGCGGGCATTCACTTGGTCCCGCGCCATCTCCGGACGGTGAATCCGCAGCACTTCGGCGATCTGCTCTCCGACGCGCATGACCGGGTTGAGCGCGGTCAGCGGCTCCTGGAAGATCATCGCCATGCGGTTGCCGCGCAATTCGCACAGACGCGCCGGCGATGCGGCCGCGATGTCCTCGCCTTCGAGCCGGATCGTGCCGCCGGTGATGTGCAGCACCTTCTCGGGCAGGAGGCGCATGACGGCCGAAGCCGTCACCGATTTCCCCGAACCGGATTCGCCGACTACGCAGACGATCTGACGGCGGTGGACGTCGAGAGAGAGCGCCTGAACCGCATGGGTGCGGTCGAGCCCGGCCGGGAGCGCGACGCTGAGGTTTTCGATGCGCAGGATCGGCTCGGACACGGTCATGACGACACCTTCGCGGCGCGGGAAAGGCGCGGATCGAGGCGATCGCGCAACCCGTCGCCGAGCAGGTTCACCGCCATTACGGTCACGGCCAGGAACAGGCCAGGCGCGATGATCGTCCAGGGCGCGCGCTGGAAAACGGCGCGGCCTTCGGCCAACACATTGCCCCAGCTCGGCAGATCAGGTGGGAAGCCGACGCCGAGGAAGCCGAGCACGGCTTCAGACAGAATCGCGGCTGCGAACATATAGGTCGTCTGGACGATCAGCGGCGCGATGCAGCTTGGCAGGATGTGGCGGACGAGCACGAGCAGCGGCGGGATGCCCAGCCCTTCTGCCGCACGGACATAGGATTCCTCGCGCACGCTGAGCACGACGCTGCGCACCAGCCGTGTCACGCGGGGGATCTCAGCGAAGGTGATGGCGGCCACGATCGTCACGAGGCTCGGCCCGACCAGCGAGACCAGCGCCACGGCAAAGAGGATGCCGGGAATCGCCATGATGCCGTCCATGATCCGCATCACGATCGGATCGAGCCAGCGCAGATAGCCGGTGAGGAGGCCGACCACGGTGCCGGCAGCTACCCCCGCTAGCGCCGAGAGCAGGCCGACAAGCAGCGAGATCCTTCCGCCATGGAGCACGAGCGCGAAGACGTCGCGGCCGAGGGCATCGGTGCCGAACCAGAATTCGCCCCCCGGCGGCCGCAGCCGCTGGCGCGGGCGGATCAGAAAGGCATCGTCGCCGGTAATCACCGTGGCGAAGATGGCGGAAAGCACGATCGCGAGCAGCAGGATTGCGCTGAGCAGGGCGACGCGATTCGCCAGCAGTGTCTCGACGAGATGGCTGCGTCGCGAAGGGGAATTGGCCCGTTCCATTGCGGTCATGGCGGGCCTCAATAGCGGATGCGCGGATCGACGATCACATAGGCGATGTCAATCAGGAGGTTCACGCCGACATAGATCAGCGCGAAGAACAGCATGAGGCCCTGCACAACGGGATAGTCGCGGGCGAGGATGGCATCGATGGTCAGACGGCCGACACCGGGAACGGTGAAGACGCTCTCGGTCACGACCACGCCGCTGATCAGCAGGGCGATGCCGAGCCCGATCACCGTGATGATCGGCACCGCGGCGTTGGGCAGGGCATGGCGCCAGAGCACGCGGCGCTCGAAATTGCCCTTGGCCCGCGCGGTACGGACGAAATCCTCGCCGAGCACTTCGAGCAGGCTGGAGCGGGTGACACGCGAGATCAGCGCCATGAAGACCAGCGCCAGAGTGATCGAGGGCAAGGCAAGATGGCGCAAGGCCGCGACCGGGTCGTCGAACGGGCTGACATAGCCCTGCACGGGGAAGATGTCCGCCTTCACCGAGAGCAGCAGGATCAGGATGTAGCCGATGACGAAGGCCGGGACCGAGAAGCCCACGACCGAAAGCATCATTACGGCCCGGTCGATCCAGCTATTGTGCCGCCAGGCGGCGATCGCGCCGAGCGGCACGGCGATGAGCACCGTGATGATGATCGCGCTGATCGCCAGCACGAGAGTCGGTTCCAGTCGGTCGAAGATCAGGCTGAGCACCGGGATCTTCGACAGGACGGAGATGCCGAGGTGACCGCGCGCGATCTCGCCGAGCCAGGCGAGATATTGCACGAAGAGCGGCCGATCCAGCCCCATATCGGCCCGGATGCGGGCGAGCGCCTCCGGTCCGGCTGTCTCACCCGCGATGATCAACGCCGGATCGCCGGGGCTCAGGCGAAGCAGCAGGAAGACGATGGTGGCGACGACGAGCATCACCGGCACCGCCATCGCGATCCTGAGCGCGATCAGCCTCAACATCAGACCTTGTCCACGCCCCAGGTCACCATGACCGGGGACGGCACATAGCCCGAGACGTTGGAGCGGAAGGCCTCGTAGTCGAAATAGGTGCCGAGCGGGATGTAGAAGACGAGCTCGTAGGCGCGCTTCTGCATCGCCTCGACGATGGCCTTCTGCTTGGCGGGGTCGGTCTCGCGCTGGTAGCGGCCTTTCAGCGCCTCGGTCTCTGGGTCGTCGACGAAGCCGGTATAGGCGCCCTTGCCACGCGCATCGAAGTTGAGGTTGCCGAGCGGCGAGATCAGGTCGATGCGGTCGAAGACGGCATGGGCCAGATTCCAACCGCCTTCCGCGACGGGGTCGGGCTTGGCGCGCCGGGCAAGGAAGGCGCTCCACTCCATGGTCTGGATCTCGGAGGGAATGCCAATCTGGCGCAGGAGCTGCTGCGTCAGCGGTGCCAGCGGGGCGAAGGAGGCGATGTCGCCCGGCGTGATGATGACGATCTTCTCGCCCTTGTAACCGGCTTCCTGCAGCAGCGCCTTGGCCTTGGCGATGTTGGGCTTGCCGGTGTCGGGAAAGCCGACGGTCGTCTCCAGCGGCGTGCCGCAGCCGAAAAAGGCGGGGCAGACCTGATAGGACTCGGGATCGCCGATCGACGCATCCATGTAGTCCTGCTGGGTGACGACGGCCTGCACCGCCTGGCGCACCTTCACATTGTCGAAGGGCGGCTGCGCCCAGTTGAAGCGGATGGTCGAGGCGTTCGGGCCAGGCCGGCGCCGGATCACTATGTCCTTGTTGCCCTGGAGCAGCGAACGCTGATCGGCATTCAGGTTTTCGAGCAGGTCGATCTCGCCCTTGGCGAGTGCGTTGATCGCCGTTTGCTTGCTCGGGAACCAGACGACCTCGACACGGTCGACCTTGGCCTGCTTGCCGCCGGCGAGGCCATCGGGCGGCTCGGAACGCGGGACGTATTTCTCGTTGCGCTCATAGGCCCAGCTCACGCCCGGACGGAATTCCGAAGGCAGGAAGCGGAACGGGCCGGAGCCAACGACCTCCTCGAGCACCTTGTCCGCAGGAAGATCGGCGATCCGCTTCGGCATGATGAAGAGCGGGATCGAGCTGGGACGGGCAAAGGCCTCCAGCATCGGCCCGAACGGTTCCTTGAGCTCGATGCGGATGGTCCTGCCGTCGACGACGCGCATGCTGGCGGTGACGGCCGCGAGGCGCAGGCCCACCACATCCTTCTTGGTCCAGCGCGCGATCGAGGCGATGCAGTCCTCGGCCGTGACGGGCTGGCCGTCATGAAAGGCGAGGCCGTCGCGCAGCACGAAGGTCCAAGCCAGCTTGTCATCGCTGACCGACCACTCCTTCACCATCTGCGGCTGCGGTCGATATTTAGAATCGACCGCAAACAGCGTGTCGTAGACCATGAAGGCGTGGTTGCGGGTGATGTAGGCGTTGGTGACGACGGGATCGAGGACCCGCAGGGCGGCGTGCGGCGCCAGCCTCAATGTCCTCTTTCCCTGCGCCCATGCAGGGCTCATGGCGGCGAAAAGCGCTCCGGCTGACAGCGCCAGGGCGTCGCGTCGGTTGATCAGCATTTGGCTCCGTTCCCTTTGTCAGGCGGGCCTTGTGCCCGGTTCGCTGTGAAATCGTTTTCGGCTCAGTAGCTGCGGCCCCGACGCGGATCGGGCCAGAACGAGGTGCCTTCGCGGGCCGCGCCGCCGCCCACGCCCATCGGCACGCCGTCGGCGCGCCAGCACGCTGCACCTTCCATCGTGCCGTCGGCGGCAAAGCCGATGATGCCCATGCCTCCAGCAACGTGATCGACGGCCGAGACGCGGTGGCCGAGTCCGGCGAGCGTCGCCCGCACGGTCTCGGGCACGCCAAGTTCGATCTCGGCCTCCTGCCCCCAGGTGAAGACGCGTGGCGCCTCGGCCGCCTCCTGCGGCGTCATGCCGTGATCGACCATGTTCAGGACGGCCTGCATGGCCGAGGCCGGGATGCGGTGCGCGCCGGGCAGGCCGAGCGCGAAGATCGGCCTGCCGTCGCGCTTGCCGATCAGCGCGGTGATGCCGCTGGTGATGCGCTTGCCGGGCTGGAGCGACAGCGCCTTTCCAGGATGCGGATCGAACAGGTACATGTAGTTGTTCGGGATGATCCCGGTGCCGGGGATCATGATGCGCGCGCCGAACAGGCTGTTGATCGTCTGCGTCGAGGTGACGATGTTGCCCTCGGCATCGGCGATGGTGACGTGCGTGGTGTTGGCCGATTCGCTCGAGAGGATGCGGGCCTCGAAGGCCTGCGCCCGGCCCGGGTCGATCTCCGGGCGCCGCAACTCGGCATAGGCCTTGGAAATCAGCCGGGCGGTGGGCACATCGACGAAATCGGGATCGGCGGTGACGGCGCGCCGGTCGGCGGCAGCGATCTTCAGCGCCTCCAACACCAGATGCAGCGTCTCGCTCGTGCCGAAGCCGAGCTGTCCGAGGTCATAGGCTTCGAGAAGATTGAGGATTTGCAGCGTCTGAACGCCGCCCGAGCAAGGTGGCGGCGGCCCGACGATCTCGACGCCGCGATAGAGCCCACGAACCGGCTCCCGCTCGATCGTCCGGTAGGCGACGAGATCCTCGAAGCGCAGGAAGGAGCCGACCTGTTCTAGATGGGTCGCGATGCGCTGACCGAGCTCACCGCCATAGACGGCATCAGGCCCCTCCTGCGCGATCTGCCGCAGCGTTCCGGCATAGTCCTTCTGGACCAGCAGATCGCCGGCTTGCAGCGGCTTGCCGCCCGGCAGGAAGACGGCTGCGATCTCGGGATCCAAGGCGAGATCGGGAGCGATTTCGGCAATGCAGGTCGCGAGATAGGGCGAGAGTTTGAAGCCGCGTTCGGCATGGCGGATCGCCGGCTCGATCAGGTCGCGCAGTGGCAGGCGGCCAAAGCGCTCGGCCGCCTCGCACCAGGCCTTGAGCGTGCCGGGCACGGCAATGGCCTTTGGCCCTACTCGGTTGGCACGGCCCCTGGCCTCCATATAGTCAGGCCATTCGTCCGAGATCGGCGTGAAGCTGTCCGGGCGTGCTGCTGCCGGCGCGGTCGACAGGCCGTCCAGAACGATCTCGCGTCCATCCGCCAGACGGATCAGGGCGGCGCCGCCGCCGAGAATGCCGACCATCATCGGCTCGACGACCGTCAGCGTGAAGAGAGCCGAGACCGCGGCATCGACCGCGTTGCCGCCAGCCGCCAGCATCTCGACGGCAGCCGCGGAGGCGAGCGGATGGTTCGTCACCGCCATGCCGCGATGCGCGGCGACTGCAGTCTTCTCGCAGATGAAGGGGCTGCCCGCCCGATCGCGCCAATCCATAGCCACGAACCCGATGCTGATGATCAGGGATTATCGGACCGGATTTTCAAATCAGTCCAATACGCAGCTGGCGCATTTTTGATAACTTTAGATTATTGATTGGCTGATAGTGCAGTCTTGCGAGCATGCGCGGCAAAGGCCCGTGCCACCGGCGAAGGCTCGTTGCGCCGATAGGCGACGGCAAGCTCGGCAAGAACCGGCTCGCCCGCGATGGGGCGGTAGCGCAAGCCGGGGACCTGGATGCTCCGCAGCGACTGCGGCACCAGGGCGACGCCGAGGCCGACGGCGACCATGCTGGCGATGGTGACGAAATCGCGCCCCTGCGGCCCGAGCCGTGGGAAGAAGCCGGCAGCGCGGCAGGCCGACGTCGTATGCTCATGAAAGCTGACACCGGCGGGGTGGCGCGGCGTGATGAAGATCTCGCCGTTGAGCGCCGAGAGCGGCACCCGCTCCTGCGTCGCCAAGGAGTGGTTCTCGGGCAGTGCCAGCATGATCTCCTCGAAGAGGATCGGCGTCGAGACGATGCCCAGCGGCAGCGGCACGGGCGGACGGATGAAGCCGACATCCAGCTTGCCCTGATCAAGCTGGTCGAGCTGCTGCGACATCTCCATCTCGGCAATGCCGAGCTCGACCTCCGGATAGGCCTTGCGGAAATCCCCGATCATGGTGGTGAGCGCGCCGGTATAGGCGGCCGAGCCGACATAGCCGATGGCGATGCGCCCGAGTTCGCCTCTGCCCGCCCGGCGCGTCACCAGCATCGCCGTCTCGGTCTGTTGCAGGGCCTTGCGCGCCTCTTCCGCAAAGAGCTCGCCAGCGAGGGTCAGCTTTACCGATCGGCGCGTCCGGTCGAAGAGCGGCGTCCCGACGATCTCCTCGAGATTCTTGATCTGCTGGCTGAGGCCCGGCTGCGCGATGCGTAAGCGCTCGGCGGCTCGGCCGTAGTTCAGCTCCTCGGCCGTCGCGAGGAAATAGCGCAGATGCCGCAATTCGAGCATCGCGCTGCTGGGGCGTCGGCCTGGCGCCATCGATCATGCCTCACATTGAGAAGTCTGAATTCTCGAAATCCACTAATCGGCATATTGGACCGATATAACCAGGCTCAGCAATATCGCCGGATCGTTTCACGCCCGCGTCCTCAGCGAGTTGCGCATGGATCTTCCTGTTTCGCCTCCGCGCGGCCTGCCTCACAGCGCCCATTGGGGCAGCTTCTTCGCCCGCCGCGATGGCGCCCGGCTCGTGCTGACGCCTCACCCCGAGGATCCCGCCCCCTCCCCGATCCTCGGCAATTTCACGGATGCTCTGGATCACAAGGCGAGAATTCGTCACCCGATGGTGCGCCGCGGCTGGCTCGAAGCAGGTCCAGGCCCACGCGAGCGGGACTTTCGGGATGATCTGGTCGCTGTCAGCTGGGACGAGGTGCTGGATCGTCTGGCATCAGAAATCGGACGCGTGCACACGAGCTTCGGTCCGCAGGCCATCTATGGCGGGTCCTATGGCTGGGCCAGCGCCGGGCGCTTCCATCACGCCCAAGGCCAGATTCATCGCTTCTTCAACCTCGCCTGTGGCGGTTATGTCCGCTCGGTCAACAGCTATAGTGCCGGGGCATCCTCGGTAATCCTGCCGCATGTGCTGGGGCCGTTCGAGAACCTGTCGCGGCGCAACGTCACCTGGGACCAGATCGCGGAGCACACCGACTTCGTGCTCGCCTTCGGCGGGATGCCGCTGAAGAATTCGATGATCGCCAGCGGCGGCATCACCCGCCACATCGAGCCGGATGCGATGTCGCGGGCGGCCAAGCGCGGCTGCGCCTTCTGGTCCGTGAGCCCGCTGCGCGACGACATGCCGGGCGAGGCCCACCCGCGCTGGCTCCCGATCCGACCCGGCACCGATGTCGCGCTGATGCTCGGCATCGCGCAGACGCTGGTCGCGGAAGATATGCATGATCGGGCGTTCCTCTCCCGATATTGCGTCGGCTTCGAGCGTTTCGCGGCTTATCTAGACGGCACCGCCGACGGCTTCGTCAAGGATGCCGAATGGGCGGCCGCAATCACCGGTATCGAGGCCGGCACGATCCGCGAGATCGCGCACAGGCTGGTCGGCGGCCGCAGCCTCATCACGGTCGCCCATGCACTACAGCGGGCGCAATATGGCGAGCAGCCGGTCTGGATGGCGGCGGTCCTCGCAGCGATGGTCGGCCAGATCGGCCTGCCGGGCGGCGGATACAACTATGCGCTCGGCGCCATGGGCCACACCGGCCGGCGGGTGAATGCCGTGCCGATCCCGACCATGCCGCAGGGCGCCAACGGGGTGAAGGACTTCATCCCTGTGGCGCGCATCGCTGACATGCTGCTCAATCGAGGATCACCGTTCGAATACAACGGGCAGAAGCTGATCTATCCCGACATCCGTCTTGTCTACTGGGCAGGCGGCAACCCCTTCCATCACCATCAGGATTTGAACCGGCTGCGGCGGGCCTTCTCGCAGGTCGACACCATAGTCTGCCAGGACAGCGCCTGGACGCCGATGGCTCGCTTTGCCGATATCGTGTTGCCAGCCACCATGTCGCTGGAACGCGACGACATCGGCGCGGCCGCGACGGACCCGCGCCTGATCGCGATGCGGCGGGCTGCCGAGCCGGTCGGCGAAGCCCGCGACGATTTTGAGATCTTCCTTGGCCTGGCGCAGCGGATGGGCTGCGAAGAGGCCTTCGCCGAAGGGCGCTCGGCCGCGCAATGGTTGGAGCATCTCTACGAACCCACCCGCGAAGCGCTCGTTTCGCAAGGCCACGCGGCGCCGTCCTTCGCGGAGTTCTGGCGGCAGGGCGAGATTCCGCTGCCATCCGCGCCGGATGACGGCGGACTGCTGCGCGCCTTCCGCGAAGATCCTGAGCGCAATGCCCTGCCGACGCCAAGCGGGCGAATCGAGATCTTCTGCGAGACGATCGCGGGCTTCCGCTATGACGACTGCCCCGGCCTTCCCACCTGGCTTCCCGCCACCGAGCAGCCGGACGAATTCGCGCCGCTGACGCTGATCGCCAACCAGCCCGCGACTCGGCTGCACAGCCAGCTCGATTTCGGCGCCTACAGCCAATCGGCCAAGCGCCATGGCCGCGAGGTCGTGCGGCTGAATCCGCAGGACGCAGTGGAGCGCGGCATCGCGGATGGCGATTTCGTGCAGATCTTTAATTTTCGTGGAGCATGCCTCGCAGCGGCCGAGATCAGCGATGGTGTTATGCCGGGCGTGGCGAACCTCTCGACAGGCGCCTGGTACGATCCGGTCGAGGACGGCAGCGACCGGCCTCTCTGCGGCCATGGCAATCCGAATGTCGTGACCCGCGACATCGGCACCTCGCGGCTGGCGCAAGGCAGTTGCGGGCAGGTGACGACGGTTCAATGCGCCCGATACGAGGGGCAAGCGCCGCCCATACGCGCCTACGATCCGCCTCGTGAAGCGAGCGAATTGTCATGAGCGGCCCGCTGACCGGCGTCCGGGTCCTCGACATGACTTCCGTGCTCATGGGCCCTTATGCGACTTCGATCCTCGGCGACATGGGCGCCGACGTCATCAAGCTCGAGTCGCCAGAGGGCGACCTCATCCGCCAGGTCGGCCCCAGCCGCAGCGGCGCGATGGGCGGCATGTTCATGCATGCCAATCGTTCCAAGCGCAGCATCGTGGTCGATCTCAAAAAGCCCGCCGGTCGGGATATCGCGCTCGCCCTCGCGCGAACTGCCGACGTTCTCGTCTACAATCTGCGGCCGCAGGCGATGGAACGGCTCGGGCTCGGCTACGAGGCCGTCGCCGGTGCCAGGAGCGACATCATCTATGTTGGCACCTTCGGCTTCGGCCAGGACGGTCCCTACGCCGCGAAGCCCGCCTATGACGATCTCGTCCAGGGCCTCTGCGCCGTACCGGCACTCATCGCCGATGCCGGCGACGGAACGCCGCGCTATGCTCCCGTCAACATCGCCGATCGCATCGTCGGCCTGCACGCGCTCGCGGCGATCTTGGCTGCTCTGCGCCATCGCGACCGCACCGGCGAGGGCCAGCGCATCGACGTCCCGATGTTCGAGACGATGGCAAGCTTCGTCCTCGGCGATCATTTCGGCGGCTTGAGCTACGAGCCGCCTCTCGACCTTGGCGGTTATGCTCGCCTCCTCGCGCCGGACCGCAGGCCCTTCCGGACCGCAGACGGCTATCTCTGCGCAGTCATCTACACGGACCGCCATTGGCAGCGCTTCATCGACATCGCCGGACGGGATGACTGGCGCGACGACCCGCGCTTCGCAAGCCATGCCAGCCGCACGCGCCATATGGCCGAGATCATGAAGAGCGTCGCGGCGATCTTTCTCACGCGCCCGACGGCTGAATGGGAACGCCTGCTCGGCGAAGCCGATATCCCGCATGCGCGGATGCACACGCTGGATTCGCTCGTCAACGATTCGCATCTGGCCGCGGTGGGTTTCTTCCCAATCTTGGAGCACCCGTCGGAAGGCTCGGTTCGGACATTGCGCGTGGCCTCGCAATGGAGCGTTAGCCAGCCCAGGCCGGAGAGAGCCGCGCCGCGTCTGGGAGAGCACAGCCGAGAAGTCCTCGCGGAAGCCGGCTACTCGGAGGCGGCGATTCAGCGGCTGGTCGAAGCCAGGGTCGTTGCATGTCCGAACGCTGGCGACTGAGAAGACAAATGGAGCACTCGCCTGCAGGCGAGCGCAGTGGCCTTTGCCTATAGCGGTCAAGGATTTTCGATGCGCGGCAAGGTCTGACGACGGGGCGTGTGTGAGCCAGCGACAACTCAACCACGGTGATGGCATTCGACAGCCGACACGGCTTGCCGAACTTGCGAGCCCAACTGTCTGCTCGGCCCTGACCCTCTGATCTCAGGCACTGCAGTAATCACTCTGTTTGGATGGGTCGGGGCTCGCATGGCAACCTCCGCTCGGCCGACCTCAGCAAGCTCACCGGGTAACATCACAGCGGCACGATGTACGCCAACACGCATCTGCCAGCATAATATGGCACCTTCTGTGGGACGTTACTGGATCTTGCCATCTAGCACTTGACCCGAACGAAAGCCTCCCCTTGGACCGGGTAAACGCTCTCAAATACCGGGGCTCGCCTCCCGAATTCGCTCCGCTCACCCTCCGAACGCTGCCCGAACGCGGGCTGGCGTACACGGCAACTGCCGCAACCTTTGACCGCTTGCGTCACGAATGGCGTTGCCAAGTGCTGCAGCTGTGGGGCCCTGCGACGCCTCTGCAACACCGAGGAAAGGCGCGCCGGGCTTGTCGATGATCGCAACTTCCAGCCGTTCCGGCACGCCTGAGAACCGAAGAATGGGATAGGACGACCAGTCGAACGACGTAATGCGCTTAGGATCGAACGTCACCTCCTCGAAGAGCGTCCAGCTCGCGGACTGAATGACGCCTCCCTCGATCTGGTTCCTCACACCGTCTGGATTGACGACCTCCCCTGTGTCGGTGGCGGCATTGACGCGTAGAATGCGAACGTCATGAAGATTTCCAGCGCGATGGCACAATATGCTTCGAGATTCTTGTATCGGGCAAACCCGAAGCCATAGCCGCCTCCTTTGGGAAGCTGCGGGCGCGTCTTCCAAGCGAAATCCGCAGCCGCCTTCTCGACCACGGCGCGCGCGCGATCGTCGAGAAGCAGACGCAGGCGCAGATCGACCGGATCCTGCCCAGAGGCATGGGCCAAGTCGTCGATGGTGCTCTCGATGGCCAAAACGTTGAGATAGCCGCCGAGGGAGCGCATCGAAGACCCGCGCAACGGCATCTCCGGCAGGAAGTGATGCACCACCTTTGCATTCGGGAAGCGGTAGAGCGGGATCGCATTGCGGTCGCCGCCCCCCTCCGGCTGCGCAAGGGCAACTGGTGGCGCCGGCGGAGCCGGGTCGCTCTTGTCGCGGGCAGCAAGCAGCGTGCCCGGCGGACCGGGCCGTATCATGTGGGACTGGCTCCAAACCTCGCTATGCCAGTCCGTGACGGCACCGTCTTGTCGCTATACACAACCACCCATCGCGTCCTTGGCGGATGGAAGACCTCGCGGACATCTGCGGTATGTCGCGCAGCGCCTTCATGGCGGCCTTTTCCGAGGGTGGTCGGAGTGACGCCAGCCGCATACTGCCCTCGCCACAAACGAATGTTATTGGATATCCTTCGTCGTTAAGCGAGGCCAGTTTCCATCGGCACGAGCAATGAACTTCCGCGTATCGCCGAGCCAGATTTCCCTCACGCCGAGGTCGTAGTTGAGGTAGAGCCTGCCATCGATGATCGACCAGGCCTCCGGCTCGATCTTGACGAGGTAGCCGCGCGAGGTGCCGTAGGCGCAAAAGCCGCCATAGGCCGGCAGGTAGCGCTCCGGATCAGCCTCGAACAGCGCCTTGTGCTCGGCGCTGGCGAAGCGCCAGGTGGCGCCGCCATGGCTGACTGAGAATTCGGGCTTGCCCGGGCGCGGACCGCCGCCGCGGAAATAGGCGACGGGGTCGTAACCGCGGATCGCGACGCCATCCGGCGAGCCGAGCGTATTGACCGGGCGGGACGTATCAGCCTCGGCCCCACCAATCGCGAAGGCCGCGACGACCAGCCCTGCCCCGGCGAGCCGGACGAAAGACCGTCGGTCGAGCATGGCCAAACCTCCCCTGCTTCAGGCCCGGCGCGCTTCGAGCGCCTCGAAGACATAGGCCGCGAGGTAGCCGTAAATCGAGTGGCCGACGAGACTCATGAAGGAGAGGCGCGGCACGTCGTTCAGCAGGAAATGCTGGCCGGCGAGCGGAGCGAAGAAAGCGAGCGCGATGAAGTAGGTGATCACGCCCCAGATCCAGCCATCCGCGGGCATGCCGAAGCTCTTTACCCAGCGCGTCAATACCCAGTAGCCGAGCGGATAGAACAGGAAGCCGGTGACGAAGTGCAGCAGTTTGGCGGTCGGGGTCGAGATCGTGAGGCCGAGCTGATGCGCGAAGAGCGACTTCACCAGCTCCGGTGGCTCCAGTGGATACTCGGCGAACCAGGCGGTCGGCACGGAGGAGAACAGCTCCCAGAAGCCCAGGCCCGCAAAGCCGCCGAGGGCAAGGTTGATCACGGTGCGGGTGGAGGGCAGCGCGAAGCCCTGAGTCATGGTCGCGGTGGTCATGGCTGTCGTCCTTTCTGCGGGTCAGTGAGCGATGGCGAGCGGGGTGGAAGCGACGGCAAGAGCGGCGAGATGCCCGGCACCGCGGCTGCGCAACTGCGCCAGCCGGCGCGCGGCAAAGAGATTGGTGCCGCCGCGCCGCGCCAGGCGCTCGTCGAGGACTTGGGCGGCACGGTCGTGCTGGCCGGCGCGGATCAGGCTCTCGGCATAGGCCTGCTCGAACAGGTCACGCTGGGCATGGCTGCCGCCGATGGTGGTGAGCCCGCCTCGGGCGGAACCGAGCAGCCGGGTGGCCTCGTCGTAGTCGCCCTCATGGAAGGCAATCAGTCCGAAGGCCGCGAGCGCGCCGTTGCGGGCGGCGTCACGCCGCTCGCCACTGGGGTGGGCCTTCGCATCCTCGATCAGGCTGCGGGCGATGGCCTCTGCCCCGTCGGCATGGCCGGCACCGAGCAGCGAGAGCGCATAGTGCAGGTCGGCGAAGACAAGGCGCCTGTCATGGATGCGCCCCTCGGCCTTCGCGGCGAGTTCCTCCCAGCGATCTCCGACATCGATGCCGGCATATTCGAGCCGGGCCAGCAGCGAGGCGCCGTTGGCGATGTCGCGGTAATCGTCGGTCGGCTCGGCCCGGATCTCCCCGTCATAGAGCCGCAGCGCCTCGCCGGTCTCGCCGCGCTCCAGCCGGAACAGGGCGAGATGCCAGAAAATATGGAAGCGCAGATTGTTGGCATGAGCGACGCTGCGGCCGTCCAGGAGCCAGGCGATGCCTTCGTCGACACGACCGGTCATCTCCAACACATGGGCGACGGCGTGGCGGCCCCAGGCGTCGCGCGGACTCAGGGCGACGGCGCGGCGGCCGGCACGCTCGGCCTCGGCGTAGAAGCCCTGCTCCTCAAGCGCGAAGGCGTGGCAGCCATGGACGAAGCCGGCGAGCGGATGGCTCTCGCCGAAGCCCGGCGCGACGCGGCGCAGGGTTGCGAGCATCTCGGCCTGATCGCCGAGCATGAAGCGCACGCCATGCGAGAGCTTGAGCGCCAGCACATCGAAGGGATGGGCGAGCAGGATCGCCTCGAGCCGCTCCGCCGCCCGGCGCGGTGCATCCTCGAGCCAGAGCGCCAAGGCTTCGATAACCATCGTCTCGCGCCGCGTCACCGGCCGCAGGAGCGCCGCCGCGCGGGCCCTGGCTAGGCAATCGCGAGCCGGGGCGACGAGTTCGGAGCGCGCCAGCGAGAGCAGCATCAGCCCCTTGGCAGCATGGGCCAGGGCGAAATCGGAGTCGGCGGCGAGCGTGCAGGCGAGATGGTCGGGCGTGGCGGCTGCATGAGCGAGCAACGCCTCGAGCGTGTCGTTCCAGGCCAGGCGCGCAATGTCGTTCGCGACGGTGATGCTGTCGCCGGAGAGGTCGTGATGATGCGTGGCGTAAGACATGGGCTGCTCCATTGCCGCGCCGTTCGAGAGGCGCTCTTCAGGGAGTTCGCGACAGGTCGATCAAGCGGCGTTCAACTCGCTTCACGGACCCGTGTTGTCGGCGTGGCCCTCGCGGCCAGCTCGTTGTGCGGCTCTGCCAGAGGCTTGCGTCCCGGCCCGGCCCAGGGCGCGCTCTTGAACCAGCCGACCACGAGCGCGGTGGCGAGGATCAGCACGAAACCAGCGAGATTCAGCAGAGCGACGATGAGCTCACTGCGCCCGGCCATATCGGCGACCGTGCCCAGCAGCCGCGCGAGCACGACGCTGGCGAGGAAGGCCGCGAGGGATTGCCGTCCGATCAGGATGAGGAGGTGGCCCGCGCCGCGGTCGAGCCGGTCCCGCCAGGGCTCGACCAGGCTGAGCATTAGATAGGCGAGCGCCAGGAAATGCAGCACGCGCAGGATGTGCAGGTCGGTCTTCTCGCTGACGGGGATGATCAGGTCACGGGCGGCCTGCGCCAGCGGCCAGTGCTCCAGGATGCCCCAGAAGGACAGCGGCACCGAAAGCAGGATGAAGAACGCCGCCGCCGCCATCAACCGCCGGTCGCCGAGCCGAGGCACCGGCAGCCACTTCATGGCGATGAAGAAGCCGGTGAAGAAGATCAGCTGCCAGGCAAAGGGATTGAGGAACCAGCCGGCGCCGTTCCAGGGATTGCCTGGCAGGTTGAGGCCTGTGATCCAAACCGCCGCATAGAGCGCTGCGGTGATCAGGAAGGGCAAGGCGGCATGAAGGCGACGCGCCAGCATCATCGCCGGCACGAGCGCCAGGATGACGAGGTACATCGGCAGGATGTCGAGATAGTCCGGCTGCCAGCTCAGGGTGGCGAGACCGAGCAGCGCGCGCTCCGGATCGGCCAGCAAGGGTGCGAATTGCCGCGCGAGCTCCGCCAGGCCGAAGAGCTGGTCCAGCGCGGCGGCGAGCGCGATCAGCGCCAGGACGAGGCCGATCTGCGCCCAGTAGACCTGCCAGATCCGGTAGGCGATGCGCGCCGTGCCCAGCCATAGCCCGTGGCGGGTAAAGACGCTGCCGAAGGCGAGAGCGCTGGCGATGCCTGAGCAGAAGACGAAGAGCTCGGCACCCGACGAAAAGCCGAAGCGCGCCGGAATCCAGGCGTTCCAGCTGTTCTCCGGCAGATGCGCAACGAAGATGATCAGCATGGTCACGCCGCGGAAGAAATCGAGCCGTTCGTCGCGCAGCCGCTTCGCCGTGGGAGGGAGTGCGGCCATCAGAAGGCTCCGTCGTAGCTTTCAGCATCAATCCGGCAGGCAAGCAGCGTGAAGCCGTCGCGCCGGAAGGCCGCCTCCGCTTCGCGCGCAAGAGTTTCACGGTCGTCGATCGTCGCACCATGCCCGCCCATCGCGCGGGCGACTCCGGTGAAATCGGTCTCTCCGATATCGACCCCGATGCGCAGCAGGCCGAGCTGGCTCTGCTTCAGCGCGATCAGCCCGAGCGCCCTGTCGACGAGTGCGACGATGATCACCGGCAAGCCGAGATCGCGCAGCGTCGCCAACTCTCCCAGCACCATTTCGAGGCCGGCGTCGCCGACGAAGCACAGTGTTGGGCGGCCGGAGCCGAGCGCGGCGCCGGTTGCCATCGGCAGGGCGCAGCCCATGGTGCACAGCCCGCTGGATTGCAGCAGACGGCGCGGCCCGTCGCAGCTCCAGATCTGGCTGAGCAGGATGCGATGCGCGCCGGAATCGGCGGTCGCAACCGTGCCAGGCGGCGCGACCTGGCGCAGGGTCTCGAAGACGGCATGCGGCCCCCATTCATCGGGAGCGGCAAAGGCGGCACGGAAGGCGCGGCGGGTCGCAGCCGGCTCGCCGCCCGGCCAAGTCGCCTTCACTGCTAACCCCTCCGACAGGCGCGTCAGGATCGTGCCGACATCGCCCTCTATGAGCTGGCTGGAATGATGCATGCCATGCGTTACCTGCTCGGCGACGATATCGATGACCCGCCTGCTTGCGGGCCAGGGGTTCCGCCAGCCCTGGCGCATCTCGATGGGATCATAGCCGGCCAGCACGATCAGGTCGGCGGCCTCCATCAAGGGGCGGACGAGCGCATCGGCCTTCGGCGAAAGGCCGATGCCGCCGATCACGCGCGGATCGTCCTCCGGCACCAGCCCCTTGGCCTTGTAGGTGGTGAGCAGCGGCGCGCCCGTGGCGGCCAGGAAACGGCCGAGCGCGGCTGCGCCGTCCTGGACGACGAGGTCGAGTCCGGCGATGACCAGCGGTCGTTGCGCCGCGGCGATCAGCGCTTGCGCGGGCCGAAGATCGGCCGGGATGGAGGGCGAGAAGAGCGGCATGGCCGGCAGGGTGCGCGGTGCCGTGGGGGCTTCCGCCACCGCGATCGGCAGGTCGATGTGGACCGGGCCGGGCCGGCCGCGCCGGGCGAGTGCGACGGCCTTCGCCGCGACGAGATCCTCGGTGCCGGGCGCTGCACGGAAACTCGCCTTGACCAGCGGGCGCAACACGGCCTGATGGTCGAAGACCTGATGGGTGTAGCTCTCGGCCAGCGCCTGGTCGACGCAGCCGGTCACGAAGATCAGCGGCACCCGGTCCTGCTGCGCGTTGGCAACGACGTTGACCGCATTGGCGACGCCGGGCCCGAGCGTCGCGACCAGCACGGGGAGCGTGCCCGTCGCATGCCAGAGCCCCTCAGCCATGAAGCCTGCGGCGTTCTCGTGCCGAGCGAGCATGAAGCGGATGCCGGCGCGCTCGAGCGCATCGACCAGCGCCAGAACTTCGCCGCCGGGGATGCCGAAAGCGTGGGTCGCGCCGGAGGCGGCCAGTCGCACGGCCAGCAGATCGGCGCCCCTCGCGAGTTCGTCCGGACCAGTCCCCGTCGGCGCGGCTGCCGATATCCGTTCATGGCGCATGATCTGTCTCCGGCTCGCCGCGTCGGTGGCGTGCAGGAGAGATCGCGCGGGAGAGCGGTTTGGTTACATGATCACGGAGACGTGAGCCCGGCCTGTCCGGCCGTTGTGGAACCCGAGCGCGGCATCGCGAGGCGCCAGGCGTGCTCAACCCAGGCCGGATCGGCCTTGTGGCCGCCGGGATGGAGGCAGAGTTCCAGCCGGGCCGAGCCGCCGCAGCCGGTCGCGACGCGGCAGGTCAAGTGATCCGGCGCGGGGTAGGCGCGGGTGGCCTCCGCCCAGGCGACGGTGCAGCCGCCCGGCGCGAGGATGGCGAGGCTCTTGAAGACGTCGCCTTGCCGGGCGCCGGAGCGCAGCGTGCGGCCGGCGAGCGGCACGGTCGTATCGCTTGTGCCATGGACATGGATCAGCGGCGGCCGGGGGGGTTCGCAGCTCACGGGGAGCGGTTCCCAAAAGGCACCGGCGATGGGAGCGAAGGCTGCGAAGCGCGTCGGCATTCGGCAGGCGAGGTACCAGACCATCGAGCCGCCTTGCGAAAAGCCGCTCGCCATGATGCGGGCCGGATCGAGGCCGAAGCGCGAGACGACATCGTCCAAGACTTGCCCGACGAAGGCGAACTCGTCGCGTTGGCGGGCGGGCGACCCGGGAAAGGACCAAGAGCGGCCGGCCCCGTCCGGTGCGATCAGCGCGACGCCGAGGCGCCGCGCGACGGCGACGAGGCCGGCATCGGCGATCGTCTCCTCGGCCGAGCCCTGATAGCCATGGAAATACATGATGGCGCCGGAGCGCGAAGTTTCGGCGCGGGGTGGTGGCAGGATGATGCGGTAACGGCCGCTCGCCACGGTGCAGCCCTCGCCGGCGGGGCAGGCATCGCCGGGTTTCGGGCGGACCGGCTCCTGCGCGCCAACCGATGCGATGACGACGAAGCCGGCCAGCGCGCCTGCGATGCGAAGTCTGGTGGCCATCGGCGATCTCCATGGCGCGCCGGAACGGCCGTGCGCTCCCGTGCGAGCGTAGCGGGGCCGGATGCGTGCTTCACCGCCCCATCGCGGGCTTGTGAGCCCGCGCGCGCCATGCGACGGAAACACTCCGAATCCCCCATGCGAAAAGCGCAAGGCGTGTCGCTGCAAGAGCACGAAACCCAGCTTCGGCCTGTCTTCCTCGCGGCCCTTGCCGGCGATGCCGCGGCCTATCGCCTGTTCCTCGAAACGATCAGCGTGCGGCTACGCGGCTATCTGCGCCAGATGCTGGCGCGTGCCGGACGCAGCGAGGCGAGCGAGGTGGAGGACGTGCTGCAGGAAACCCTGCTGGCGCTCCACCTGTCGCGCCACACCTACGACCCCGCGAGCCCGGTGACAGCCTGGGCGCATGCCATCGCGCG